>NZ_JBWJVQ010000220.1:0-12372 GCF_056339875.1 Blautia sp. ZXY-1-C6 | reverse complement strand
TTGCCTTTGAACAGTAACAAAAATATCGTACAGGGCTTTCTAATATATAATGTGTTTGCTGAATCCATTACAAGATAAGGTTGTGATATGCAAGAGACAAATCATCCTCATTTGCGCAGGAACAGTCGCTACTACCTATATCTTACCTTTCCACTCTCTGTGGAATTTTAATGACTCTTTTGCATACTCTATAGTAATCTGTTACTTCTTAATAAAATGCAATTCCAAGAAATACTGCAAATGCCAGTCCAATCAATGTAATACATACAGATGTGATAAAGATCGGTTTGTAGCTTTCTTTATGTGTCATACCACAGGCAGCCAGGCAGGTAATCACCATACTGTTATGCGGCAGTGTATCCAGACCATTGCATGCAATTGCAGCTATACGGTGTAAAACTTCAGGATTTACTCCCAAGTCCATATATTTTTGTGCAAATACTTCCATAGCGATTCCGATACCACCAGAACCGGAACCAGTTGCTCCAGCAATCAATGTGGTAGCACTTGCAAAAGAAATCAGTGGGTTTCCACCAAGGTTTGACAGCATATCTATCAGATTCTGGAATCCCACAGTTGATTTAACAACATAACCAAATCCAACAACTGCTGCAGTATTCATAATTACCATGCTGGCACGTTTTACACCGTCATCGATCAAATTCAGTTTTTTCGGAGTAGTATTCCAATATAAAATCACACAACAGAAAGAAGCTAAAATAATTGCAATATTTACATTTACCTTAAATACATTTAACAGAACAAATAACAGAACCATCGGAACCACAGATCTCCATGGTTTTACAGTCTCCAATTCTTCAAATGCTTTCATTTTTTCTGCAATATCAGGTGTAATTACAAATCCGTCATTATTTTTCTTTGCTTTTCTGAATTCATACTCCAGATAAATAATACACAGAATACTGCTGAAGACACCAGTTGCAATACCAAGACCGGAAGCTGCCATAGTATCTGTACCAAGATACTGTGTTGGAAGCACATTCAATATAGAAGGAGAACCCGGGAACATGGAACTGTTATACGCCAGAGAAGTATAAATAACACCCGGAATCAACCATCTTGGCAGATTTTCCTGTTTAAATACGCACAGGAAGATCGGATAAGCGATAAACATCAATGCCCATCCATTCACACCTATATATCCTAAGATCAGCACTGCAAGCATACAACCATAAATTGCTCCACGTCCACCCACTTTAGAATAGATCATTTTTGCAAATGCTGCTGCAGCTCCAGATCCTTCCATTATAGATGCAAATACGGTTCCGGTTGCAAAAAGCAAAAAGTTATTCTTCAGGAAATCAGAAAATCCTGTAAAATATGTATCTGTAATTGTATCCAACACAGACAAACCACTGAATATTGCTAAAATTGCAACACATATTAATGTTCCCACAACTGGGTTAAATTTACGATAGCAAATAATAATCAACACAACAAGTGCAACAATAATTCCCAATAAACTCATATCCATAGTTTTATCCCCCTACTGTATGTTTCCTGAAAGTTCAACCGGTACAGCTCCGCCAAGTTTTACGCTTGTGATAATCATTCCGTTTACACTGCCATCCTGGAAATGCAGCGTATAGGTATCGTAACCTGACATATTTAACCAGTACTGCTTTATAACCAATGTCTTATCATCTTTGAATGCATAAGAAAAGCTATTAAGAAAATGATGCGGATCATCAAATACAGCTTCCTGTGTAATCCAGTTTTCAAATCCAGCCTCTACACTTACCTGCTTGTCCTTCAGGTAAAAATTAATCAGCAGTACATTTTCTGTTTTTCTATTAATCTTTATGCTTTGAATTTCCCGGTCATTTTCTTCAAAGGAGAGTGTTTTATCAAACCATTTTCCTTCCAAACAGGAATTTTTTGCTCCTTCCGGATATGGAAGACACAAGTCATCCAGATATTTTTTCAGTTTTTTCTCTCCATCTACATCTGTTTCCAATGTTCCTCTCTCTGTCGGTATAAACAACTTTTCATTTACGATTTTGCTAATCAAACGGTTCGGATTTCCATTCGTATCACTTGCTCCTGCTGTGATTGCAACTGCCAGTTTTTTCTCTGGATTAACCACGATCACATTTCCGAAAGCTCCATAAACGCCGAAGGAATGATCAGCAGTGATCCAATACTGATATCCGTATCCACAGACTGGATATTTTTCTTCTGGAGTATCAATTTGTTTTCTGGTTGCTTCTTTAAGATATTCTTCCGGAATAAGTGTTTTTCCGTTCCATTTTCCCATATTGGCAAGTAATATTGCAATTTTCGCGATGTCGGGTGTTTTCAAATACAACCCCCATCCTCCGACTGTATTGCCTTCTGGGCTTTCCAACCATTCGATATCGGTAATACCCATTGGTTTCAAAACACGTTCTTTCATCAGTGCAAGCACATTTTTATGCATGGTTTTTGTAACCAGTGAAGACAACATATAGCTTGCTCCTGTATCATACTGAAAGACAGTTCCCGGATCATGAGGTAATTTGTATGTAAAATAATGTGTGATCCAGGAATCTGTCACTCCACGAAAACAGGTGCTTAATCTGCAGGAATTTGCTGCCATTGTTAACAGATTACGAACTGTCAGCTGATCGATTCGTTTATCATATTCTTCCGGCAAATACTCTTTAAAATAATCTATCACCAGATCATCCAGATGTAATTTTCCCTCGTCGATTGCAATCCCTACTGCAATACTGTTCATACTTTTCGAAAATGAATGAAGCATCTGCATAGGTTCTTCCGTATATGGTTGAATGCATTTTGAAAAAATCACATCGTTATCGCATACTACAGATATAGAATGAATATCTTCGACGAATGTCTCCAGTTCCTGTACCATACACAACAGATTATCTGAAGATATTCCATAGGCTTCTGGTTTATTTTTTATCATTTTGTGCTCCTTCTTTCAATATTATTGTATTAAATTCTTTCTAAACATTCACGTGAAGTATTTTCCACTATACTATCACAAGTTGTTTCTGGAAACAATTGATAGAATCGTCAAAAATTAATGTTCTGTTCTGGTAGAATTAAACAATTTATTTGTTTTGTTTTATGAATCATTTGATTCTTTTTCGAATTATAACATTCTCCATTGAATTAAAAAAATTTTTTTGCTATACTTGTCATATGATATTTTATTTATGGAGGTTACAATGAGCCTGGATCAACTAATCTATGAAAAAATCCCTTCACTATCGGCAGGACAACGAAAAGTTGCAGAATATATTTTAAATAATAAAGATGAATTCAGCTATGCAACACTAGCTAAACTCAGTAAGGATATTTCTGTCAGTGAAACAACTGTTATTCGTTTTGCTTATTCTCTTGGCTTTGACAGTTTTTCTGCCATGCAGCAAAAACTTCGTGAAGAAATTCTTTCTGTACCACAGCGCAATGTAGAAGGACAAATTCAAAATCAGACATTTTATCAAAAAGTTTTTTCCAGAGAAACGCAGGCACTGCAAGACTGGATCTCACATATAAATGAAGAGCTTCTGGACAAGACCGTAGAAGCTCTTCTGAATGCAGATCATATTCTGGTAACCGGAGCACGCTCTTCTTATCATGCTGCCAACTGGTTTGGGAATCGTCTGAACCTTTTACTTGGTAATACTCACATTATCCAAGAATTTTACGATCCTCGTTTTGATTTATTAAATCATATCACAGATAAAACTGTTGTCATCAGTATAGCATTTGCCAGATATACCAAATGGACGTATCGTTATGCGGATTCTGCAAAAAAAATGGGTGCAACCCTTGTCTCCATTACAGACAGTGTTTCCTCTCCTTTTTTTAATATTTCCCATTATACGATTCTTGCTGCTCCGGTAAAAGACAGTATGGGATTTAGTTCACCTATTTGTATGTATTGCTTATTTGATGCGATTATATCTAAAATCCATGATGAGCGAAAAGATATGATAGTAGAACGTTTAAAACAATATGAAGATACCTATCGGGATTTTGATATGTATTATGAGTAAAACAAAAGATGCTATAAAATTAATAGCTGGATACGTGCTAATTGTCTTGGCAATCTTAATGAAGTTTATTGCATAAAAAGCAAAAGACAGCAAATTAAAATAGGATATCATCTTTTTCTACAGAACCCTACATGACAGCAGACAGGACTTTTACCAATATCTTGTAAATAAAAACCGTCCATGGAAATACTAGTACAGGATTGAAATAAAATTGCGCGTCGGACTCTCATCATTGGAAAATAACGAGAATGCGACGCGCAGTTATTCAAAGGATGAACTGAATGGTACTTTTATTCTTCATCCGCATGATAAATCCCCACATAGCCCTGCGGTTCTACTCTGACAATCTGCTCAACTTCCTCTGTTTTCTCCGGGAAGTCCGCTTCTGTATGAAATCTCACACAGGTTCCGCAGGAGGAGCTTAAATCTCTTGGGACAGGCATGACTTCTGCACTCAGATTCATTGCCTGGCAGTTTCTTCGAAACTGAATAGCTCCATAATGGGAATAGAAGGTTGCTATATATGTGATCATTTTGTAAGTTTCAGCAGGATATCATCTCCCTGCTCTGTTGCCTGTACCTGATATCCCTGATGTGTTGCAAATCTGGATACATTCTCTTTTGCAACTACGTTATCAACCAGGATCTCATATTCTTTGTCTCCGGATTCCATTGCATTCTTTGCGCGGATCACTGGTTCCGGACAGGATAAACCTCTTGCATCTACTTTCTTCATTCGTCTCTCTCTCCTTTTAGAGTGTGTCTAAAAAAATACTTTCCGCAAAGTGAGCGTATTGATTGCGGAAATGATGTCTGCATTCCGACAATCAGGCTTCTTCTTTTCTCATGGAGTTCACTGCTGCGATTACTGCAACTACCACAATCCCAATAATAACTGCAATCTTTCCGTTTGCTGTAGGACCTTCACCGGAAGATGCCAGTCCGAAGTTATGGGCAAAAGCAGCGCCTGCCATCAGACCGAGAACAGTCACAGCTGAATCTGTGTTTCCCTCTCCTGCCAGGATAAGCTGACGCAGCGGACAGCCGCCAAGAAGGATACATCCAAAGCCTGCCAGATACATTCCCAGTGCGTTCCACAGTCCATCTGTGTGTGCGATCGGCTGTCCCGCAAATCCCGGATTGAAATAGGATGTTCCTGTAACTGCACCGAGGATCAGATTCATTACCAGTGCTGTCACAAGAATTGCAGCAAAGCCGAACAGTAATTTATATTCTTTAAAAAGTACCGCATCACGGATACCGCCGACCATACACAGACGTGTTCTCTGTGCCAGAATTCCAACGATAATTCCTGCTGCCAGTGCGATAACAATTGCAGCATGTTTTGCTCCAGGTCCGCCTTCCGGCTCTGTGAAATGGATAAATGCAGGTGCAGCTACCAGCAACAGAAGCATCACAATCTGGAATGCAGGATAAATACTGCCTTCCAGCTTCGGCATCTTATAAGAACGTTTCAGTGTGTAACCTTTCTTCAGGAAAACAGTTCCTGTAAGAATACCGGCTACAAATCCAACAAGTCCAAACAGAGCATTTCCGTCTCCGCCTGCCAGACGCAGAATCATACGGAAAGGACATCCAAGAAACATCAGACATCCGATCATAACAAATGCGCCAAGTGTAAATCTGGTCACAGGTGCAGAGCCGCCTCTTGGACGAAACTCTTTCTTAGCAAGTGAAATGATACATGCTCCAAGCACCAGACCAATGATCTCCGGGCGGATATACTGAACTGCTGCCGCTGAATGAAGTCCCAGCGCACCTGTGGTATCTCTCAGGAAACAGGCAATACAGAAGCCCATATTTGCCGGATTTCCAAAAAACACCAGAATTGCAGCGATCAGACCGATTACGCCTCCTGCCAGAACTATGGTTCCCTTTTCGTTTTTCATTTATTTCTTTCCTCCTTTTGCACTGACTTTTTTTGTTGTCAGCACAATTTCTTTGTATCTATTTTATCATTTTTATGCTGAAATCACTAATTCATTATAGCCGTATTTTATAGTTATTTATAGAAATTATTTATAAGTTGTGCTATACTATAATGATGTTAGGGGCAAAAAGTATTTTGCCCCTAACCTGATATCTACGAATTGTTCCGCAGCAAACTAGCTCCTGCAATTCTCATATCATATAATCTTTAATTATATAAAAATCGGGGGATTTGTTACTGTCAACTACCCATCACCTAAAGGTAATGGGCTTGTAACTGCCCAGTCGTAGTAACGGCTTACGCCTCCGACCTTTTATCCCCAATAGGCATTGCTGCCTAAAGTGGCGTTACATCATTGGGTGGTTGACAGCACCCTTTGTAGCAGAGTTTACTCTGTTACAACTGTATTAGGTACTTGGCTATCAGCAAGATAGTTTATTCCCATACGATACAGATTCATAGCTCCAATACGGTCATCATTAGACGTATAACCGCAGTTTTTGCAAGTAAACAAATGTATTTTCTTATTACGATTAGACTTTTCAGTATGTCCACAAGCAGGACAGCATTGACTGGTATAACGAGGATCCACCTTTATTACAGAAGATTGATTCTGCTTCGCTTTGTAAATCAGCTTCTGCTCAAGGTCATAAAAAGACCATGATACAGAAACATAGCGGTTTTTTGTTTTGACACGTTCTGTAACATTGCGAATACCAGTCAAATCTTCTAATACAAAGAGAGTATGCTTTGGATTACCGGTGGCGAGTGCCTTCGATACCTGATGGTTAATATCCTGCATCCAACGGTTTTCTCGCTGACCGATAGCTTTTAGTCTTCGCCTTGAGGATGGCGTATGTCGCATTTGAAGTTCTTTACGAAGCCTGGAATAATTAGCCCGTTTCTGTTTAATAGCTTTACCACTAACAAATCCAGACTTATGTTTACTGTCATAAGTTGCAATAACAAAGTTAATACCTCTGTCAATACCTACAACATTACAAATATCAGAAATATTACTTTCTTCAACCTCATAGGTAACTGGTATATGCAGATAGTATTTACCATGTTTATTTACAAGTTTGGCAGTACCAAACTTGTAAATAGAATGGTTAAAATACTTAGACATACCCTCAGCAAAATAAGGAAGTTTCACACGACCATTAAGCGTATTAACGGAAAAGCAGTTTTGAGTTAAAGAATAATCTCTGTTCCAAACCAGGTCGTACTGAGGTTTTTTAAAAGATGGTTTTATCCATTCATTCTGATTTTCAAGAATGGTCTTATATCTTGCGATAACCGTTTTAAAAACAGACTGCGCCATTTGTGATTTGAGACTGAACTTTTCTCTTAGAGTAGAGTACAAAATTTTATTGAGTGAGAACTGCTTTAGGTCATGTGTGCGGAATACATAATCTGAAACATAATTACAGGCATCACAATAAACAGACATTGTTTTATTAAGCAAAACTTTATCTGTATCAGTTGCAACTATCTGAACTTTTGCAGTTATAGTTATCTGTTCCATAAAATTTATTCCTCTCATTGATACTTCACTAGCAATAGTGTATACTAATATTTAGTGAACGTCAATAACTATCAGAGGTGATTTATGGATAATAGATATTATCGTCATAACAGACGAAAATACAGTCTGAAAGTACATATAGTTCTTGTAACCAAATACCGCAAACAACTACTACAAGGCTCTATTGCTGATGATGTGAAACAAAAGATTCTCGATATAGCTAATACTCGTGGCTACGAAATAATTGCTATGGAAACAGACAAAGACCATATACATTTTTTGTTAAGTTATGATGCAACGGATAGAGTATGCGACATTGTTAAAATTGTAAAGCAGGAAACAACATACTACTTATGGCAAAAGTATAATTCGGTCTTATCAAAACAGTATTGGAAGAAAAAAATATTTTGGTCAGATGGTTATTTTGCTTGCAGCATTGGAGAAGTGTCATCAGCAACTATACAAAAATATATTGAGAGTCAAGGATAATAGATAACAATTTACAAGGCTCCTCCCACCGCCTAAAGGCAGTGGGTTTCCGCCCATGACAAACGAAAGGATTTATTTATGAATAAAATCTATCTGGATCAGGCCAGTACGTCTTTTCCAAAGGCACCATCTGTTGCACAGGCAGTTTATGATTACCTGGCAGGCTCTGCTGTGAATGTGAACCGGGGAGGATACCGGGCAGCTTATTCTGTGGAAGAACAGATTTTTGAGACAAGAGAACAGCTTCTGAAGCTCTTTCACTTTACTTCCGGAAAGGGTAAGAATGTTATTTTTACAGAAAATATCACTGCCAGTCTGAATGTTCTTCTGAAAGGACTTCTGAAACCCGGCGATCATGTACTTGTAACTGCCATGGAGCATAATGCAGTGATGCGTCCCCTTGTACAGCTGGAGAAACATGGAATTTCTTTTGACAGGATCCCATGCGCTTCTGACGGCAGTCTTCTGCTTGATAAAGCGACCGCACTCCTTCGTCCTGAGACTAAGCTTGTGGTCTGTCTTCATGCTTCTAATGTATGCGGAACTGTCATACCAGCACAGGAAATCGGAGATTTCTGCAAAGAACATGGGCTTCTTTTTATTCTGGACACTGCACAGACGGCAGGAACCATTAACATTGATATGGAGAAATGTCACATAGACGCACTGGCATTTACAGGTCACAAGGGACTCAGAGGGCCACAGGGAACAGGTGGCTTTCTGATCCGCAATAAACTGGCAGCGCAGATTGAGCCTCTTATCAGCGGTGGAACAGGAAGCGCCTCTCATTCTGAAGAAGTACCGGCATTTCTTCCTGATCGTTTCGAGCCCGGAACTCCCAATATACCTGGGATTCTGGGACTTCATGCCGCACTCTGTGATCTGGAGAAACAGTCCATGGAAGAAATCCGCCAACATGAATTAATGCTGACACAATACTTTATAGATGGTATCCTGAATCTGGATCCTGAAGAAAAATTTCTGCGTATTATCGGTAAAAAAAATATTGAAAACCGTTGTGCAGTTGTATCCGTCCAGACCTTACATATGGACATGGCTCAGGCCGCCTTTGAGCTGGACAGTACTTATGGAATTATGACAAGAGTCGGCCTTCACTGTGCACCAAACGCACATAAAACTCTTGGAACATACCCGGAGGGTACTCTCCGTTTTTCTTTCGGACCTGAGAATAGAAAACAGGAACTGGATATTGCTTTAGATGCATTATCCGCATTACTATAACAATCCTAGTGTACCAACAAGTTGATTTCTTGAACAATCTTACGTCTAAATTTCTTATTTCCGCGTTGTCGTCAGTCGCCGTAGCCACCGCTACGCCTCTCTCCTCCGCCTTGAAATAAGAAAATTTATCCTGCAAGATTGTTTCAAGAATCAACTTGTCGGTACACTCGTACATCGTTTTCGTACATAAAAGGAGATTTTCACAATGGAATTTAAACAGTTAGAAGCATTCGTCGCTGTCGTGGATTACGGCAGCTTCTCAGAGGCGGCCCGCCGCCTCTATCTGACTCAGCCTACGATCAGTGCTCATATACGTTCTCTGGAAGATGAGCTGCATATGAAACTGATCATCCGCACTACAAAGAAAACAACGATTACAGCCAAAGGCTACCAGCTTTATGACAGTGCAGTCCGTATGCTGGAGATCAGAAATAATCTGCTTGAGAATTTTACAGGTGCCCACAAACATATGATAGATCTGGCTGCATCTACCATTCCTTCTTCTTATCTTTTGCCGGAACTGCTTGCTGCTTTCGGAAAAACGCATCCTGATGTTTATTTTCACTCCATACAGTCAGACAGTTCAGAATCCATCAACCGGGTGCTGGACGGAACTGTAGATCTGGCTCTGGTAGGCCAGAATACACGTGATGAGAGCTGCGTATTTATTCCTTTCTGCCATGATGAGCTGGTCATAGCAACTCCTGTAACAGATCACTATCTTGCACTCAAGGACAGAGAAACACCCGCTATTTTTCATGATTTCCTGAAAGATCCTATTATTTTCAGGGAAAAAGGCTCCGGCACAAAAAAAGAAATGGACCTTTTTCTGGAGCGCACAGGCATCACAACAGGCAATCTGAATGTGATTGCCCGCATGAATGACCTGGAAAGCATCAAAAAGTCCATTGTTAATGGTCTGGGAATCTCTATTCTTTCATCACGCTCTGTCAATGACCTGCAGAGGACAAAGCAGATTCTTGTCTTTCCGCTGGAGGAAGCTGCCCATAAGCGCAGTTTCTATATAGTCTACAGCAAAAACAGGATTCTGAAACCCCATGTAAAGCAGTTTGTACAGTTTGTGCGAGACTATTATATGTAACTGTTATCTGCCGGCATCCAGCAGTTTCACAAACTCTTCCTCCGGCATCGGTTTGTAAAAATAATAACCCTGAATATAATCACAGCCGTTATCTCTTAAGAACTCGACCTGCTCTTTAGTTTCAGCACCTTCTGCTATAATCTTTATCTCCATAGTATGTGCCATTTCAATGATAAAGCGGATAATACTGCGTGTTTTGGTATTGGTTTCTATCTGCCGCACAAAACTCATATCAATTTTCATAATATCAAAGTTGTAATTCTGGAGCATTCCAAAGGAAGAATATCCGCTTCCAAAATCATCCAGGAGCAGCAGAATCCCTGCTTCTCTTAATGCCTCCAGAGTTGCATTTCTGTCTGCCTCAATGGCAGCATAGGAAGTTTCTGTAATCTCCATTCTGCACAGACCGGACGGCATGGAAGCATCTGCACATTTCTTCTCCAGCCAGTTCATGATCGTCTCATCATAGAAATCCATCCATGACAGATTAGTTGATACCGGAACTGTGATCTTATCGGACTGATAACGTTTCTTCTGAAATTCATTAACCGAATCCAACACATACAGATCCAGTTCGGAAATATGTCCGCTTTTCTCCAGTGCAGGAATAAATACACCCGGCGAAATAAATCCCTTTTTCGGGTGGAACCACCGAATCAGAGATTCTGCTGATGCAATCTTTCCGGTCATTGCATCCACAACAGGCTGAAAATATACTTTGAACTGTCCCTGCTCAATCCCTTCCTCCAGTTCACCTGCTAATGTTGCTTTATCTATATATGTATTCTTCATGGAAGAATCATAAATCTTATATGACTGGACAAACTCATCTGTAATATATCTCTGGGCAATCTTTGCCCTGTCAATCATTCCATTCACAGACATTTTTTTCTTTTCAAGCATAAAAATCCCACATTTGACAGACAAATGAAGTGTTTTTCCTCCCCGGGTAAGTTTCTTCTGACACATTCCGGTAAGCATATCCAGATCGAGATTCTTACGTTCTACCAGACAGATAAAATGATCTGCGTCCTCACGTGCCGATACCAGAGGCTTCAGCTCTGATTTCCGGACATCTTCGTACACTTTGCGCAGCATCATATCTCCGATTTCTGTTCCAAAAAGCTCATTGACTGCCTTGAAATTCTTAATATCGAAAAATACAACCGCATATCCGGTTCTGTCTTCACTTTCTTTCAGGATCCGTTCCACATGACGGATAAAACCCTGTCTGTTATATCCGCCCGTCAGAATATCCTGTTCAAATTTCTCCGTAATATCCTCAACTGTAGCTACAATAATGTCAAAAAATTTATTGAGGTAAAAAAATGTATAGTTCTTTAAACATTTCTCCCCTTTTTTATTAAACTGATGAACAGAGAAAGAATATCTATCTTTCTCCTGCAGTTCTTTCCGAATGGTATCAAGACGCACACATTTTTCATATACGGATTTCTCATCATCCGGAACAAATTTCTTCATAACTTCAGTAACATAACCGGAATAACTGATCTCTTCTGCCAGAACCATCTCCATGGCAAAGATACCCGGATGATCCAGTCTCACACAGTCTCTCTGCCCGTCAATAATCTCTATTCTGTCAAAATTCTTTCTGTACAGCATATGCGGAATCTGCTCTGAAAAATAGTTCTCTGTAATATCAGAAAAATAGATCAGTGCTTCCAGCCTGTCATAAGAAACGTTCCGGACCATCTCAACTGTGGTTCTGATCATCCTCAGATTGATTCCTTTTGCGGCATACACAGGACATTCCCATTGGATCATATCTTTTCCCTGTGTCAGACACTCCCTCAGATTATCTACACAAAATACCTTTCTGTACTGAGTTCTCACTTCTCTCTGCGGAATAGACTGACTGATCCGCTCAATATAAGAATCCAGTGGTTCATTTACATCTTTCAGCTCCAGTGAAGCAATCCTGCTGTTTGCCATAATACAGCTTCCATCCGAAATATTTACTATAACTGAGGCAAACGCATCTTTTGCATGGCGTATGATCTTATCCAGA
>NZ_JBWJVQ010000219.1:0-23821 GCF_056339875.1 Blautia sp. ZXY-1-C6 | reverse complement strand
GAGTGCATATGGTACAAGATGGAACTGTATCATGGCTTATGGTGCAATACTGGTATTTCCGGTAATTCTGATGTTTATTTTCTTACAGAAATATATTGTAGGCGGTCTTGTCGCAGGTGCGGTAAAAGACTGATAAAATAAAGCTATTATTTATATTATAAACAAGTTCAGCGGATTAGAACAAAACAGATAAAACTGCAGTTCCAATTCGCTGAAACTCCATTAAGAATGAAAAGGAGAAGGCAGAAATGGCAAATCAGGAAGAAGTAAGAGACGTATATGGGTATTTTGAGCAAAAAGGAAATGCGCTGTGCTACCGTTATGAGGCTGAACGGGTAAGAATTGAGCCGTGGGGTGCTGACAGCCTTCGTGTACGTGCATGGAAAACCGCAGAGATGGATCCGGCAGACTGGGCATTGATCAAACCAGAGAAGGAAATCACACCGGAAATCGAAGTTCGCGAAGACGGAGCAACGATCCGTAATGGTAAGATCCGTGCAGAGATTAATCTGATCGGTAAAATTGCATTTTATAATCAGAAAGGAGAACTTTTACTGGATGAGTATGTCCGCAACAGAAAAGATATGTTCGGAAATACCTGCAGTTCTCTTGAAGTAGAAGCCAGAGAATTTAAGCCTATCACAGGTGGGGATTACAGACTGACAATGCGTTTTGTTTCCACACCGGAGGAGAAAATATATGGTATGGGCCAGTATCAGCAGCCATACCTTGATGTAAAGGGAGCTGATCTTGAACTGGCACACAGAAATTCACAGGCAAGTGTTCCGTTCATGCTTTCTAGTCTTGGATATGGATTCTTGTGGAATAATCCGGCTGTAGGACGTGTAAATTTTGGCAAAAATATTACAACATGGGAAGCATTTTCTTCCAAGAAACTGGATTATTGGATCACAGCAGGTGACACACCGGCCGAAATCGAAGAAGCTTATGCAAATGCAACAGGCAAAGTTCCGATGATGCCGGAATATGCAATGGGATTCTGGCAGTGCAAACTTCGTTATCAGACACAGGAAGAACTTCTTGAAGTAGCAAGAGAATATAAACGCCGTAACCTCCCGATTTCTGTAATAGTTGTTGACTTCTTTCACTGGCCAATGCAGGGCGAATGGAAATTTGACCCGACATACTGGCCGGATCCGGATGCAATGATCAAAGAACTGAAAGATATGGGAATTGAACTGATGGTTTCCATCTGGCCGACAGTAGATTACAGAAGCGAGAATTTCAATGAAATGAAGAGTAAAGGTCTTCTGATCCGCGTAGATTCCGGATATCCGATATCCATGGATTTTCAGGGAAATACACTTCATTACGATGCAACTAATCCGGAAGCACGTGAATATGTATGGGAAAAAGCAAAGAAGAATTATTATGATAAAGGTGTAAAAGTATTCTGGCTGGATGAAGCAGAACCGGAATATACAGTTTATGATTTCGAGAATTATCGTTATCATCTCGGACCGGATATTCAGGTTGGAAATATTTATCCTGTTATGTATGCAAAGACATTTTTTGATGGAATGAAAGCAGAAGGACAGGAGAACATTATCAATCTTCTCCGCTGCGCATGGGCCGGTTCACAGAAATATGGTGCACTGGTCTGGTCCGGAGACATCAAATCTTCCTTCCCGAGTATGAAAAATCAGGTTGCAGCAGGTCTTAATATGGGAATTGCAGGTATTCCGTGGTGGACAACAGATATCGGCGGATTTTTCGGAGCAAATATAAATGATCCGGAATTCCATGAACTTCTGGTCCGTTGGTTTGAATATGGATGCTTCTGTCCGGTTATGAGACTTCACGGATATCGCTGGCCGCTTCAGCCTCAGTATGGTACAACTGGTGGAGCTACATGTGTATCAGGAGCACCAAATGAGGTATGGAGTTACACAGATCAGGTTTGTGAGATTCTGTCAGATTATTTGAGATTAAGAGAGCGCATGCTTCCATATATTACAGAATTGATGGAGGAGGCTCATGAAAAAGGAACTCCTGTTATGCGTCCGCTGTTCTATGACTTCCCGGAAGACAAAGAAAGTTGGAATGTAGAGACAGAGTATATGTTTGGACCAAAAGTTCTGGTAAAACCGATCACAGATGCAGATGCACGTGAGACAGATGTATATCTTCCTGGTGGAGCCTCCTGGACAAATGCATGGACAGGTGAAACCTTTGAAGGTGGACAGAAAGTACATGTGGCAGCACCGATCGAGCAGATTCCATTGTTTACAAGAGATGGTTACAAACTGCCGATGAAATAAAGAAGTTTAAAGATCAGGAGGGTGTCGCAGAATTATCGAGGGATAATTTTCGACACCCTTTTAAAGAACATTTAACCGTGTCACCGCTGATCCAAATGGATGATAAAGGAGAAGAAAAAATGGGAAAAGCAGCAAATTCAAGTATTTCTCTTAAACAGATTCATGTTACAGATAATTTTTGGAATAAATATGTGCATCTGGTAAAGGATGTGATTATTCCTTATCAGTGGGATATTCTGAATGATAAACTGGAAGATGTAGAAACCAGTCATTGTATAGAAAATTTCAAAATTGCAGCAGGAGAAAAAGAGGGAGAATTTCAGGGCGCCGTATTTCAGGATACGGATGTTGCAAAATGGTTGGAAGCAGTTGGTTTTGTGTTAAATTATGAAAGAGATGAAAAGCTGGAAGAATTGGCTGATGAGACGATTGAACTGATCGGACGTGCACAGCAGCCGGATGGATATTTAAATACATATTTTACGATCAAAGAACCGGATGGACGATGGAGTAATCTTATGGAAGGTCATGAGCTTTATACAGCAGGGCATATGATCGAGGCAGCAGTAGCATACTATGAAGCAACCGGAAAACGTAGATTCCTGGAAATTGTATCAAAATTTGCAGATCTTGTCTGCCAGACTTTCGGACCGGAAGAGGGAAAAATCCATGGATATCCGGGACATCAGGAAATAGAACTGGCACTTGTAAAGCTTTACCGTGTAACACGTGAGAAAAAATATCTGGATCTGGCAAAATATTTCATAGATCTGAGAGGTACTGGCAAAAATTATTTTCTGGAGGAGGAAAAGAGACCGGGACATAAGCGTATTTTTCCGGATTTTGTAAATTATGATACCATGTATGCGCAGGCACATAAACCGGTAAGAAAACAGAGGACAGCAGAAGGACACGCTGTAAGAGCAAACTA
Source organism: Blautia sp. ZXY-1-C6 (assembly GCF_056339875.1). Lineage (NCBI taxonomy): Bacteria > Bacillati > Bacillota > Clostridia > Lachnospirales > Lachnospiraceae > Blautia > Blautia sp. ZXY-1-C6. Next base: position 20,608 of record NZ_JBWJVQ010000219.1, on the reverse strand, counting down.
TATGTATTCTGCAATGGCAGACCTGGCATATGAATATCAGGATAAAGAATTACAGCAGGCATGCCGAAACTTGTGGGATAATATGGTGCACAAAAGAATGTATATTACAGGAAGTGTTGGATCTTCTGGATTCTTGGAACGATTTACAACAGATTATGATCTGCCAAATGACAGCAATTATTCTGAGACATGTGCTACGATTGCACTTGCTATGTTTGGAAAGAGAATGGCAGATATGGAGAAGGATGCTTCTTATATGGATGTAGTGGAACGGGCTTTATATAATACACTTTTATCAGGCATAGCTATGGATGGAAAAAGCTTTTTTTATGTAAATCCTCTGGAAGTATGGCCGGTAAGCTGTATGCCGAGAACTTCACGTGAACATGTGAAACCTGTCAGGCAGAAGTGGTTTGGTGTTGCATGCTGCCCGCCAAACATTACCAGAACATTGGCATCTCTTGGACAATACATCTATTTCCAAGAAGAAAATGAAATTTACGTAAATCTGTATGTTGCAAATGAAACAGAAGTTACACTTAATGGAGTTCCGTTCAAAATTACGTTAAAAGGAAATTTCCCATGGGAAAACAAGATGACAGTTTCTGTAGATGGTGTGCAAGAAACAGAGGCGATGATCGCATTCAGGGTTCCGGCATATGCAGAGAATTTCAAAATTTTGAGAAACGGTAAAGAAGAGAATCTGACAGAAGACCATGGATATATTAAAATTTCCGGAAAAATGTATAAAGAAACATTTGAAGTAAGTTTTGATGCAGAGCCAGTATTTGTTCATGCAAATCCACAGGTAAGAGTTGACAGTGCAAAAGTGGCAGTAGTAAAGGGACCTCTGGTTTACTGTGTGGAAGAAGCGGATAACGGGGAGAATCTTTCTTCTGTTATGGTTAATACTGATCAGAAGATTGAAGAAACATATGATGACGAACTTCTGGAGGGATGCAGTGTACTCCATATAACCGGCAAAAAAATTTCAGAGAAGGGTTGGAATGAAGGAATATTGTATCAGAACAGAAAAGTAGAACTGGAAGATGTTAAATTGACACTGGTACCATATTGTTATTGGGGAAATCGTGAAAATGGAGAAATGCTTGTGTGGATGAAGGAACTTTTTTATATGTAATTCGCTGATAAAATAAAGGAAAAATAAAAGGAGATCGCAGAAAAATATGTGGTCTCCTTTTGGTCTGTTTAGTATTTGTTTGATTATAGGCTGACAATTATTTTTTCTTTTTGGAATTATGCTCCGGTTCCGGATTCATCCCGTCGATTATATGCTCAATCATCATTTTCTTTACATAGACATCAAAGCTTAACAGGCAGATAAATGAAAATCTCTTCAAATTCGCCTGATCTTCTTCATCTGCGTCCCCGAAAGTATCCTGTGCTGTTTTGTATTTGCGCAGAAGGTCTTTTTTCAGGGATTCAATCTGTTCCTTTTCCATGCTGAAAACTTCATTATAAATATAAGTCATATCTTTCTCAGTCATGGATTTAAAATATTTCTGCGCAATCGGTGTGAGCAGAGTCTGGATATCATTGATGGAAAGAATATTCTTGAAATAGTAAATAAAAATCAGCATCAGTACATGTTCTTTGGAATAACGTTTCTTCTCAGGCGGGGGAAGAAGTTTATTCTTTGCATAATTGTTGATCATAGTCTTGGTGAGAATCTTATCATCTGCGTAACGTTTGGAAGAAACGAGCTGCTCTTCCATAAAGGTTGTCACCTGGTCCATATATAAATCAATATTTGGGATGTCTTCCGGTTTAATATAGTCAATCCTGGATACACTTTCCAGAATGCTGTTTATCATGTCTTTATCATCGATTGTCATCTTTTATCACCTCTGTTCCTTATTATATAGTTTTAAATACTACTTGTAAATGTTTTTTTTACTCATTATAAAATTTATTATTCAGTGTAGAGCTGCATAGCGAAGCGGATTGCGAATATCCGCTTGAATTTACAGGAATCAGTTGTAGGCGAACAGATTTTTGTGTATAATCATAAAGATATATGCCTGTTCAGGCACAAAAAATATTTCGAGAGATGTAAACGGTAACCGGTACATATTTTGAATCTGAAAGATTGTTGCAGGAATCAACTTGTTGATCAGCATGGTTGTTTGTAAAATAATGTACCGTACAGGAAGAAGACAGGAGAAAATATGAGCGATATTTATAGTACATTAAATCCTCAGCAGCAGGAAGCGGTTTACCATACAGAAGGTCCACTGCTGATCCTTGCGGGAGCGGGTTCGGGAAAGACAAGAGTACTTACCCACCGCATTGCTTACCTGATAGATAAAAAGGGAATCAATCCCTGGAACATTCTGGCTATCACATTTACAAATAAAGCAGCCAGTGAGATGAGAGAACGTGTAGATAAAATAGTGGGATTTGGTTCCGAGAGCGTATGGGTTTCCACATTCCATTCTACCTGTGTGCGTATTCTGCGTCGTTATATTGACCGTCTTGGATATGATACCAGATTTGCTATTTATGACACAGAAGATCAGAAAACTCTGATGAAAGAAGTGTGCAGAAAACTGAATATTGACACCAAGAAAACAAAGGAACGTTCTCTTCTGGCACAGATTTCCCATGCAAAAGATGAACTGATCACACCGGATGAGATGGAACTGAATGCAGGTGGGGACTTTGTTAAAAAGAAGGTTGCTGAGGTATATCGGGAATATCAGGCTGCTTTGCGCAGAAATAATGCGCTGGATTTTGATGATCTGATCGTAAAGACTGTAGAGCTTTTTCAGAACTGCGGAGATGTTCTGGAAAACTATCAAGAACGTTTCAGATATATCATGGTGGATGAGTATCAGGATACCAATACTGCACAGTTTAAATTTATAAGCCTGTTGGCCTCTAAATATGAAAACCTCTGTGTAGTCGGTGATGATGACCAGTCTATCTATAAATTCCGCGGTGCAAATATTGGAAATATTCTTGGGTTTGAGCATGTTTTTCCAGATGCAAAAGTTATCCGTCTGGAACAGAATTACCGTTCCACAAAGAATATTCTGAATGCAGCCAATGCGGTGATCGCAAACAATACCTCACGTAAATCAAAAACACTCTGGACTGAGAATTCGGAGGGGGAACGAATCCATTTCCGCCAGTTCATGAACGGATATGAGGAAGCAGAGTATGTGGTAGGTGAGATTTCCAGAGTTCACAGAGAGAATGGTGCGAAGTATAAAGACTGTGCAGTTCTGTACAGGACCAATGCACAGTCACGACTCTTTGAAGAGAAGTGTCTTCTTGCGAATATCCCTTACAAGATTGTAGGCGGTGTGAATTTCTATGCGCGTAAAGAAATCAAAGACCTGTTATGTTATCTGAAGACAATTGACAATTCCAGAGATGATCTGGCAGTCCGCCGTATCATCAATGTACCGAAGCGTGGAATCGGAGCCACAACTCTTGGCAGAATACAGGATTATGCGGATAAAATGAGTGTGAGTTTCTATGATGCCTTGCGTGTGGCAGAGGAAGTTCCGTCTATCGGAAGAAGTCTTTCAAAGATTGATGGGTTTGTAACCTTTATCCAGAGTTTAAAGAGCAAGGCAGAGTCCTATACAGTACGTGAACTTCTGGAAGAAGTGATTGAACTTACCGGATATGTGGCAGAGCTGCAGGCTGAAGATACAGATGAATCGAAGGCAAGAATCGAGAATATTGATGAACTTATTTCCAAGACAGAATCCTATCAGGAAGCAATGGAAGAACAGGGACAGACTGCCACACTTTCAGGTTTTCTCGAGGAGATTGCACTGATCGCAGACATTGACAGCGTGGATCCGGATCAGGATTATGTGCTTCTTATGACACTACATAGTGCCAAAGGTCTGGAGTTTCCGAGAGTATTTCTCGCAGGAATGGAAGATGGGATGTTTCCGTCTTATATGTCCATTATATCAGATGACAGATCTGATCTGGAAGAAGAGAGAAGGCTCTGTTATGTGGGTATCACAAGAGCTATGGAGGATTTGACGCTGACAAGTGTCAGACAGCGGATGCTCCGGGGAGAAGTACAGTATAATAAAGTATCCAGATTTGTACGTGAAATTCCGCGGGAGCTTGTGGATCTGGGACAGGAAGCTCAGGAAAAGAAGAAAAAGATTGAAGAGATGATTCAGGCAGACAGAAACCTTGCAAAAATGAAAATGGCTTTTGAGACGAAAACATTCAAGCCCAGAGAATTTAAGGTGACGAAGGCTGCTGCACTGGATTACGAAGTGGGAGACACTGTCCGCCACATTAAATTTGGTGTAGGAATTGTTAAAGACATTGTAGACGGCGGAAGAGATTATGAAGTCACTGTTGATTTTGACAAAGTGGGAATAAAGAAAATGTTCGCAGGATTTGCAAAGCTGAAAAAACTATAATAATTTCAGAATCAGGATGATGCAGGCAAGTCACGCCTGCCGTCTGTTAACCGGGCGATTGGGGCAGGTGACTTAAGTCACCTGCGGAGGCTGCGAAAAGCAATAAGCAGTAAGGCGAACGATTTTATCCGCTTTATATATGAGACAGGAGTTCAGGAAGTTTCATAAGACTGTCAAATTCATGATCAGGGATGATTTCTGAAGTCTTCTCATGGCTGGGATTAAACCAGATCGTGCGGATTCCGGCATTGATGCCGCCCTGGATATCAGAGGTCAGGCTGTCCCCGATGATTACTGCTGTTTCCTTATGGAAATCAGGGATTCTGGAGAAGCAGCAGTCAAAGTATTCCCTGCCCGGTTTATTGTATCCCAGTTCTTCGGAGATAAAAATACTCTCAAAGTAACGGGAAATTCCGGAACTTTTAAGCCGTCCCTTCTGGACACTTAAGGTACCGTTTGTAACCAGATACATCCGGTATTGACCGTAAAGAGTTTCGAGCAATTCTTCTGCACCATCTATGAAATAGTGTCCCTGGGCCAGAAGAGTTTCATAGGTATGTGCAGCTTCTTTTGCAGGTACATCCACATTCAGCTCTGCAAAAAGAAGCCGGAATCTCCGAAGCTTTACCTGGTCTCTGGTGATCTTGCCCTGTTCAAGAAGCTTCCACTGGGCGAGGTTGAGCTCACTGTAACGCTTCAGAACTGAAGGCTCGGGAGCAATGTGAAAACTTTTCAGAGTTTTTGCGATAGCTGCTCTTTCTGCCCGGTTAAAATCAAGTAATGTATTATCAAGATCAAAAAAAAGTGTTTCTACCATAAGTATTTATCCTCTCTTATCAGATCGTTGCTGTCGGCATATTTTTAAGTCAGGGGCAAAATTCATTCCAGATTGCCTGCGGCAATGGAATTTTGGTTTGTATGTCTCGGGATTTTGGCATATTCATGCCAAAACACATCGCGGGATAGTGGTGTGTAAACAGTAACCCCCTGATATCATTATAATAAAGAAATTAACAAAAGTATAGAATAAATGCAGATATCTTATGGTAAAATTACAGAAAAAGTGTTATAATAATTTCATTAAACAGCAGACGGCAGAAGTGTTAAGTGTCAGCTGATGAATTATTGAGAGGATGGTGCGATTATGAATATCAAAATTGAAGAATTATTATCAGCATTAAACAGAAAAGAAGAAGAGAAAGAAAAAAATACAGTCCTCTGGGTACTGGCAATCATTGGCGCAGTTGCAGCAGTAGCAGGTATCGCATTTGCTGTATATCATTTCTTTGCTCCGGATTATCTGGAAGATTTTGAAGAGGATTTTGACGATGACTTCGATGATTATTTCGAAGATGAAGAAGAATAATTACCTGTAATATGAAAATGAAAGAATAGCTCCGGCTTATACCGGGGCTATTTTTATGGAGGTTATTTATGAAAAAAGGCGAAATTTATGAAGGCGTGATTGAGAAAGTAGATTTTCCTAATAAGGGAATTGTGATAACAGACGGACAAAAAGTTACTGTAAAGAACGGAATGCCTGGACAGAAAGTCCGTTTTATGATCAATAAGAAGCGTTCCGGACGTGCAGAGGGAAGACTTCTGGAAGTGTTGGAGAAGTCTCCGCTTGAAACAAGAGAACCGGTCTGTAGCATTTTTCCGGAATGTGGAGGATGCATGTATCAGACCATGTCCTATGAAAACCAGCTCAAAATGAAAGAATGTCAGGTTCGCGAACTGTTGGATGGTGCATTGAACGGCACTGATTACCAGTGGGAGGGAATTCATGGAAGCCCCATTGAATTCAGATATCGAAATAAAATGGAATTCTCCTTTGGTGATGCATATAAGGATGGTCCGTTGACGCTGGGTCTGCACAAAAAAGGCAGTACCTATGATATTCTTACAGCAGATGACTGTCAACTGGTTCATGAAGATATGACGAAAATCCTGACTTGTGTGCATGAATACTTCCTGAAACGAAACGTTTCCTATTATAAAAAGATGCAGCATACAGGATATCTGCGCCATCTGCTTCTCCGCCGCGGTGTGACTACAGGAGAGATTCTGGTCCATGTGATTACCACCAGTCAGGAAGAACATGATCTGGAATCTCTGAAAGAAGAACTTCTTGCACTTCCGCTGGAGGGTAAAATTGTGGGAATCATGCATATTATCAATGATTCTCTTTCTGATGTGGTGCAGAGTGATGAGACACGTATCCTTTACGGTCAGGATTTCTTTTATGAAACGCTTCTGGGACTGCGATTTAAGATCAGTACATTTTCATTTTTCCAGCCTAATTCCCTGGCTGCGGAAGTGCTTTATTCTATCGTACGTGAGTATATCGGAGATACGAAGGATAAAGTAGTGTTCGACCTTTACAGCGGAACCGGAACGATCGCCCAGCTTGCAGCCTCCGTAGCGGACGAAGTGATAGGTGTGGAAATTGTGGAAGAGGCAGTAGAAGCTGCAAAGCAGAATGCAGCACTGAATAACCTGAGTAATTGCAAATTTATTGCAGGAGATGTCCTTAAAGTCCTGGATGATCTGACGGAGAAACCGGATGTGATCATTCTGGATCCGCCAAGGGATGGAATCCATCCCAAAGCATTGCCGAAGATTCTTTCTTATGGGGTAGACCATATTGTATATATTTCCTGCAAAGCGACCAGCCTGGCAAGAGATCTTCCGGCATTTCTGGCGGCAGGATATAAGCTGGAAAAAGCCTGCTGCGTTGATCAATTTTGTCAGACTGTTCACGTGGAGACGGTTGTTCTTTTGTCCCAACTGAAACAAAAGCCGGATGATTACATTAATGTCACGATTGAAAGAGAGTGCAATTGTGGAGGCATTGAAGCATTGTAAGATGAATAAATAAAGAGAGGTGCAGATGCTATGCCAGGTATACTCGTGGTTGAAGATGATGAAAATTTAAATCGTGGAATTACATTCTCACTGAAAAAATCCGGATATGAGGTTTTTTCAGCAGAATCAGTGAAAAAAGCGAAAAGAATTGCAAGTGATAATAATGTGGATGTTACCATTTGTGATGTGAATCTTCCGGATGGGAATGGACTGGAATTTGTAAGGTGGATGAGATGCAATTATAATACATACATTATTTGTCTTACAGCACTAGATCAGGAGATAGATCAGGTCATGGGATATGAAGCAGGGGCAGATGATTATATTACAAAGCCGTTTAGTCTTTCGGTACTTCTTTTGAAAATAGAAGCACATTTCCGCCGCAGACAGGAGAAAACGGAAGCCGGAAAGATGATTTCGGGAGATATCGTATTTATCGCAGGAGAAATGAAAGTCCTGATAAAGAGTCGTGAAATCAGTCTGACAAAAACGGAGTTGAAAATGCTGACTTTTTTTCTTCAGAATCCGAAACAGATTCTTTCAAAAACACAAATATTGGAAAATGTGTTTGATCTGGAAGGGGATTTTGTGGATGAAAATACAATCGCTGTCAATATCAGAAGACTCCGTGAGAAAATCGAAGACAATCCGGCTGCACCGGTCTATATAAAGAATATCAGAGGCCTTGGGTATATATGGAATCAGGAGGTAAGGCAGTGACAAAGAGATATCGCAAGAAGATTACAGTAGTGCTCTCCTTGGTATTACCTGTCATATTATTGTTTGCAATATTAAATTGCTTTACCACGTATGTGTTTTATGAAGATTATAAATATAAAATGAATCTTATGACAGAGATTGCTGCAAAGGAAGAATTTTCCGGGCTGGATGCTGTTTCGGAATTGCTTAAGGATAAGGATATTGAAACTAACGAACAGGGAAGGCGATTATTGGAGCAATATGGATACTGGGGGAATAAAGGGAATGCATTTTATTCGCAATTCCGGCATCAGGTTATGGTAACCGGTGCTGTAAGCACTGTGATATGCGTGCTTCTTTTGACTTTTTTACTTTATTGGAAGAAAAAAGAAGATGCGTGTCATCAGAAAATTTTAGACCAGTTGGAAGAAATTCTGATCAGATTCCGTGAAAATAAATTTGATGATTTACTGAAAACGGAAAATCATGCAGAACTGGAAAAATTGAATGACCAGCTTGAAGCAATCGGACATCATATTCAGTTGATAAAGGAAGAAGCAAGGGCAGAAAAGGAGAATACGAAAGAAATGGTTTCTGATATTTCTCACCAGTTAAAGACACCGGTTGCAGCTTTGGATACATGTTTTAGTGTGCTGATGCAGAATGACTTAAGTGCCACAGAACAGGAGGAGTTTCGTATCCGTTGTCGGAGTGCTCTGGATGGACTGGAGACATTATTGCAGTCGCTTCTTGAAATATCCAAGATGGAAACTGGACTGATTCAGATTAATAAGAAAAAACTTCCGCTTATGGATACTGTCATATCTGCTGTGAACCGCACTTATCCTAAAGCGGATGAGAAAGAAATTGAATTCGTTTTTGACTATGAAAAAGAGCTGGAAACATGCACGATTATGCAGGATAAAAGGTGGCTTGGTGAAGCTGTGATCAACGTTCTGGATAATGCGGTCAAGTACAGTCCGGGTGGTTCAAAAATATTTATCCGGTTACAAAAAAGAAACGATTTTGTAAGAATGGAAATTGAGGATCAGGGAATTGGTATTCCGCAGAATGAGTATCACAAAATTTTTCAACGATTTTACAGAGGAAGTTCCAAGGAGATCATGGAAAAGAGTGGTACAGGAATCGGACTTTTTCTATCGAGAGAAATTATCGAAAAACACGCAGGTACGATTACGGTAACCTCCGGCAAAAAGAAAAAAGGAAGCACGTTTGTGATTCAATTACCATATGTTGGTTAAATTTTAAGTGAGCAGAAATCTTACAATTCTGTAAGATTTCTGCTCGTTTTTTGAAAGTGAAATGAAAGATTGTCCTGATACAATTTGGATGTAGGTTGAAAAATGACCAAATATATAAACAGGCAAAGAAAGCGTGCTGAAAAGGTACGCTTTACAGAATTGAAAAGGAGGCAACACATGAGTGTGATATTAGAAACCAAGCAGCTTTGTAAGTTTTATGGCGCAGGTGAGAATCAGGTCAAAGCGGTCAATCAGGTGGATATTCAGATTGAGCAGGGAGAATTTGTCGCAATTGTTGGAAAGTCAGGTTCCGGTAAAAGTACATTACTTCATATGCTTGGAGGGCTAGACACCCCGACAAAAGGCAGTGTTACTTTAGCAGGGAAAGATTTATACAGGATGAAGGAAGATGCCCTTGCTGTTTTCCGCAGAAGAAAAATCGGATTTGTTTTTCAGGCATTTAATCTGGTTTCATCTGTTAATGTCTGGGAAAATATTGTACTGCCACTGGGGCTTGATGGAAGAAAAGTGGATGAAGCGTATGTAAATGATATTATTGCAACTCTGGGGAGTGAAAACCGGATTTATAATCTGCCAAATCAGTTATCCGGAGGACAGCAGCAGAGAGTAGCAATTGCAAGAGCACTGGTGAATCGTCCGGAAATTATATTTGCAGATGAGCCGACAGGAAATCTTGATTCTAAGACCAGTGATGAGGTAATCGCTCTGCTTAAGATGACAGCAAAAAAATATGGACAGACAATTGTAATGATTACCCATGATGACGAAATTGCACAGGCCGCTGACCGTATTCTGGTGATTGAGGACGGACAGGTGGTGGATTTCAGATGAAGACAATAAGCAGGATTGCATATAGCAATGACAAAAGGAACAGGACAAGAAGTATACTGATCATGATGGCAATCTGTCTGACCACGATGCTGCTTGTTATCATCAGTACTGTGGGAAATGGGGTAATTCATTTACAGAAAAGTCAGGCGGCAGGATCATATGGAAGCAATTATGGTCTGTTTGTTTCCGCAGACGGATCGCAGTTAAAAGAAGTAAACCGCCGTGCGGAAATAGATGCTACAGGCACTATGTGCACCGAAGGTATCATAAAAGGCAATGAAAAAGGCGGGTTTGTCTGCATGGATGAGACTGCAAGAAAAATGCTTCCTTATAATAAAGAATATGAGTTGAAGGAAGGAAAGTATCCGGAAAAAATGCAGGAAATTGCCGCAGGAAGAGCATTTTTTCGTGCAATGGGGTATGGTGATGTAAAGATCGGAGATACGGTTACACTGGATTACCGCGCAGGGATGCAGTCAGAATATAAGCCGGAAGAATTTGTTGTCAGCGGAATCCTATATGATCGGGATGAGTATACTATCGAGGCATCTTATGTTGCTTTCGGGTCACAGGAGTTTTATGATGAGCACGTCGCAGAGAATGACAGACAGTATAATATTTATTTTACTTTAAATGATTCTGCAAATGTATCTATGAATAATATTGATTCGGTTATAAAGCAGATTGCAGCAGCTTGTGGAATCGAAGAAAAAAACGTTATAGTCAATGATCTCTATTTGCAATGGGTATTGCAGCCGAGTTATGAAATGATTGCGGTATGCGGGGTTTTGATTCTTGCAATTGTACTTTTCTCTGTTGTGGTCATTTATAATATTTTTCAGGTCGGTATTGCCAACAAGATACAGGAGTATGGAAAAATCAAGGCTCTGGGAGCGACAAAAAAGCAGATGAAACAACTGATCTTCAGAGAGGGTATGTTTTTGACAATTTCTTCAATACCAGTTGGATTGCTTCTTGGTTTTCTGATTGCAAAATGCGGTTTTAACTGGCTGGTAGAACAGGGGAACCTTGTATCAACCGGAACTGGCTCTATGGGAGTTCAAAATCAGCAGGTGCCTCTGTTTTCCCTGCCTGTTATACTTCTCTGTATTTTCGTATCATTTCTTACCGTTGCTTTGGCACTGCGTAAACCAATGAAAATTGTTTCACGGATTTCACCTATCGAAGCAACACGGTATTTAGAAAATGCAGAAACACACAAAAAAGGAAAACGAAATGGCAGAAAAAATGTCACCGTGTTTTCTATGGCAATGGCAAATATAACGGGTAATCCCAAAAGAACTATTGGTACTATCCTCACAATGGGTTTTTCTTGCGTATTGTTTGTGATTATCTCTAATTATGTGGGAAATATTGACACGGAGCATGAAGCACGTCTTTCCGTTAATCATGGACAATTTGAACTGCAGCTTGACTATTCTGCTGAGTATGATGAAAGATATCCGGAGAATAATCTGGATACGATTCTGACGGATGATCCATTGAATGATTCGCTGATTGAAGAAATCAAAAGCATTCCGGGAGTAACAGATGTCATGACGAGAGAGATTGTCTCTGTAAATCTGAACGGAACAAGATTTCCGGTTGATATTGTGAGTAAAAAGGATTTTGATTTTATGCGCCAAGAAGGGGATATTGGCTCTATGGACTATGATCAGGCGGTAAAGAATGGTGATATTTTCTTTGGCTGGTCAACGTGGATGGAACAAGATGGATATGCTCCGGGTGAATCCATTGCATTTGACTTTGAGAATGGAAGTGGAACCTATACCTATCAGGGAAAGATTGCAGGATCTTTTGTAAGTGCGGACACTTATCTTGTCATTCCGGAAGGTGTATATCGTTCCATGAATCCGAGGGGAACAGCCTATGGCTATCTGTGGGTGGACTGTGATAAAAAAGATGTGGCATCTGTAGAACAAAGTCTGAATACTTTGATTTCTAATACTTCGCATATAAAAATGGATACTTATCATGCGCAGTTACAATCTGCCGAATTTGCAAGCAGCATGATGAAGCTTGGCTGTTATCTGTTTATGGCTATTGTAGGACTCATCGGGTTTATGAATATGGCGAATACCATGATCATGAATATTACGACAAAAAAGCAGGAATATGGTATATTACAGGCTGTGGGTATGACAAATAAACAATTAAATTCATGCCTGCAGTTACAGGGACTGATGTTTACGGTTGGTACCATATGCGTAGCTTTGATCATTGGTCTGCCGCTCGGCTATGCACTTTTTTCCTATGCAAAACATAATGGAATATTTGGAATGAATATCTATCATGTTCCAATCGTACCAATTTTTATTATGATTTTTTTGGTCGGTCTGTTGCAGATTGTACTTTCCTGCGTTTTAAGCAGTAATCTGAAAAAGGAAACGCTGGTAGAAAGAATAAGGTATCAGGGATAGCAAGTAATATGTAATGAACTAGAGCGTGTCTGAAAAATAAAAATTGCACAAAACGCATGTTTTATTTCCCTTTTTCATGATAAAATAAAGAAAAAGGGGTGTTCACTATGTTGAGACGATATGAGTTGACTGATTAAGAATGGCTTCGCATTGAACCTTTATTACCTCCTGAAAATACTGGAAAACAAGGACGTCCGAGAAAGATGGACAGATTATATCACGAGAAATGATTGAGCAGTCCATTGACGATGGTGAAGCTTACCGCATTGTACTTGATGGCAAAAAAGTAGGCGGTGTTGTGATTAAAGTCGAGGGTGAAAAAGGCGACCTTGATCTTCTTTTCGTTGCGCCATCAGTTCATAGCAAAGGCATCGGGTATGCTGCATGGTGCGAAGTTGAGAAGTTACATCCAGAAGTGAAAGTTTGGGAAACCGTAACGCCCTATTTCGAGCAGCGGAATATCCATTTTTATGTGAACAGATGTGGTTTTCGCATCGTAGAGTTCTTTGACAAATATCACCAAGACCCCAATGATCCGGAAATGAATGCTGAAAAGCAGGACGAGCAGTTTCCGGACGGAATGTTTCGGTTTGAAAAGGTTATTCGGTAAATTTATATTTGATAAAGGAGATGGCAAATATGTGATGGTCTATTGGGGGCGGAATCATAATCTTTGCGTTAGGTATGTTTATCTTCTTAAAGCCGGGCTTAATATGGAAATTAACAGAAGAATGGAAATCTTATCGTGCAGATGAACCATCTGAGTTCTATTTGAAAGCCACAAAAATCGGTGGTGCTTTATTTGCCCTATTTGGAATTATTATGATTATGCTTCCATTTATTTTGGAGTGACAATTCCGGTTTGCAGAATACTACTTGTAGGACTTGGTTTCCACTGTTTTTTTATTAAAGTGTAAAGAAAAACTGCGCCATAGCCTTGGCAGGCCATCGCGCAGCGATTTTGTTCAATTGGAAGTTATGGCTTTGACTTTTTCCGAATAATCAGCTTTAGGATAATACATACGACCACCACAACAGCCACCAAGGCACCATCCAACAGCAGCTCTGTGTACCACGGTGCAGACTGTATGGCATATAAATTTGGGTAGGTTTTAAAGTGCCAGAACTTATAAATTCCGAATCCAATGAAAACTCCTATTGATGAACCAATAACGATGTTTAAAAAACAATTCAACTTTCTCAGCATGGCAGCACACACCTTTCCAAATTTCCGATTTGTACTTATTTCTTAAACAGCTCAGAATGTGAACCAAGGCGATAAAGCATCAAAACAAGAACATCTCCACAAATCTCATAAATAAGCAGCCAGTCCGGTTCGATGTGACACTCACGCGTGCCTTTGTAGTTTCCTGTAAGGTCATGATCCCTGTATTTTGCATCCAGCGTACCGCCATTCGCCAGAATATCGATTACCTCAAACAGCTTATCAAGATTTTTATTTTGCTTTTTTGCAAGCTTCAAATCCTTTTTAAACTGATTGGTAAACTGAATGTCGTATTTCATACGTCGAGAGCTGCTTTAAGCGCATCCATACTGGAATAACGCGGAGCAGAAGGATCCTTCATCATTTTTCTGCCTTCCTCAATGGCAGTGGCTGTTGTATCATTTGGTACTTCCAGTTTTAATTCAAAAGGAATACCATGCTCACGGATAGCGGTTCTCAGGAACATGTTTACAGCAGTTGTCATATTCAGACCAAGCTCATTGAAGATTTCCTCCGCCTGGTCCTTGATTGCCTTGTCTATACGAATATTTAAATTAGTTGTTGCCATACAGAACACCTCCATTCAAGTATAGTATATTCAAATATGTGCCTAATGTCAACACATTGTCATCATATAAGATATATATGAAAAACTGAAATAAATACTTTCTCCCCCAAATTATGCCTGTTTTGTTAAAAAACTTGATATCTGTTGTCCAAGAAAGAAACCAATCTGTGGATATAACTCTTGGATTTCCTGATATTTTGCCTCAATCATTTCCGGTTCATCAGCCCAGATATTTTCATATATTTTGAAAGCTCTTTTAAAATATGTTTTGGCTTGCGGAAGATTGGCAGTCATCAGATAAATGGTTCCAAGGGCTACCTGAAAATCTAGCAATAATGCCTGGTCAGAGTCAGTGCCAATGCTTTTTGTCTTTAACAGTATCCTTTAATTCCTGAATGATTATATTCATACCTTTGTGGTAGTTATAGTTATCCATGTATGGAAATTTAACCACACAGACGATAGGAAAGTGTGGGGGATTTCGCCTGTGTCATGACACAGGCAGTGCTTGCTACTCTTGATTAGTTAAAGACTTTTAACTTTCCTGATTTTAAAATAATACCGATCAATAATATCCTGCAATGTAATGGATTTCATTTTTTCATCTACCATATTTTGAATTTCATGATAGAAGTCCCCAATAGCGAATTGAATGTTGATACCGATTCCACAATCCGGATTGGTATCTGTGTCCAGGTGAAGCAGCGGCTTATCGCCCTCTACGGCTCGGTAGATGTCATACATATTGATTTTATCTGCCGATTTTGCAAGAGCGGCATTCGCATGACCTTGTGTGTTGACAACAATGCCTGCATTTTTCAGGGTTGCCATAAGCTGCCTGACATAAGCCGGGTTTGTCTTGATACTTTCTGCAATTTTTGTGCTGGAGAGTTGTTCTTCATCTCCAAGAGCAATAAATATAAGAATATGAATAGTGTCACTAAGCTTTGTGGAATATTTCATTTGTCACCTCGAATTTTCTTCTTGCAATTTTAAAATTTACATGATAATATGATTTCAATGCTTGATGTAAATTTAATTTTAACAAGTAAAAAAATAAAAGTCAAGCAAAATAAAAAGTGTGGAATCTGATATAAAAAAGGAGATAAAGTGGTGTATGCAAAAGGAGGAACAAGTCAGTTTTCTGGCGGGAAAGGAAATGTGGTGAAGATGAATGTATATCAAGAGATAAGCCAAATCATCAAAGAAGCAGATGGTATTTTGATTGGAGCCAGTAATGGTTTGTCTATCGCAGAGGGATATAATATTTTTGCAGATGACGCATGGTTTCAGGAAAATATGGGAGATTTCAGAGAAAAATACGGACTGCGTTGTGTTTTACACGGATTTTCAGTGCCAATGAAGGTAGAAGAAAAGTGGGCGTTTGTAAGCAGACTTGTTAAGGCAAAAGCTATGCAGGATGAGCCGAGTGAGATTATGAAAAATATCTATGCACTAGTAAAGGATAAAGAATATTTCGTAGTAACTTCCAATGCGGAGGATCATTTTGTGCCGGCAGGTTTTGAGGCAGACCGTGTTTTTGAAATGGAAGGGAAATTAACCCAGATGCGGTGCAAGAACAGATGTCATGACGAGGTCTATCCTAATCAAAAAGCAGTTCTCGCCATGACAGAAGAGGAAGTAAACGGAAGAGTACCCAAAGAGTTACTGCCGAAATGTCCAAAATGCGGTGGAGATATGGAAGTAGATTGGGGTGAGATGTCCTCGTTTACAGAAACAAAAAATTGGAAGGAAAAGGCTGCCCACTATCAAGAATTTATTCAGAATTTACATGGAAAGAAGCTGGTAATTCTGGAATTTGGTATTGGTTGGAGAAATCAGATGATTAAAGCTCCTTTGATGCAGCTAGCAGCAGTAGAACCACAGGCAAGATATATCACATTTAACAAGGGCGAAATTTACATTCCAGAAGAAATCAAAGAAAAATCCATCGGTGTGGATGGTAATCTTACGGTAGCGTTAAAGGAAATCAGAAAGGGAAGGATAGACTAAGTAAGGTGGTTAAAGATATTACAGTTGTGAGATAGGAGAATGAAAAAAATGAGCTGTTATGAAAATTTGGTAATGAAAACACAAATGAACTATTCCAGACACTATAGTACCTATGCATCCGGCGGTATTGCTGTAGTGTTGAGCAAACAAAAACCACTTCCTTATGAGGAACAGATTCAGGAATTTGTTCGCAGAGTGCAGGAGGCAGAGTGTATCATAGTAGGCGGAGCATCCGGTTTATCAGCGGCTGGAGGTGGTGATTTTTATTATAGTGATACCCCTTCTTTTCGTGAGCATTTTGGAAAATTTGCAGATAAGTATGGATTCAAAGGTGCTTTTAGCGGCATGATGCATCGGTTTTCTACAAGAAATGAACACTGGGGATATGTGGCAACTTTTTTAAATACTACACAAAATGCCCCTATCAGAGAGCCATATCTGGATTTGGATAGAATCTTGCAGGGAAAGGACTTTCATATCTTAACGACTAATCAGGATACACAGTTTGTAAAGATTTATCCGGAAGAAAAGGTCAGTGAGATTCAGGGAGATCATCGTTTCTTCCAGTGTTCCCAGTGTTGTCAGGATGAAACATGGGATGCCGTACAACCTGTGGCAGATATGATTGCGGCTATGGGGGAGGGGACAATGGTGCCGGATGAACTGATTCCTCGCTGCCCTTATTGTGGTGCGGAAATGTTTCCGTGGGTAAGAGGATATGGGAATTTTCTGCAAGGGAAAAAATACGAAGAAGAATATGAGAAAATCTCAAAATATATTCAAAAGAACAAAGATAGAAAAATTCTCTTGATAGAACTTGGAGTAGGGCGCATGACACCGATGTTTATACAGGAACCGTTTTGGGAACTGACAAACAGTTTGAAAGATGCATATTATATTTCCGTAAATTCAGAATATCAGTTTTTGCCGGAATTCATTGAAGATAAGGGGATTGCTATTTTGGGAGATATAGGAACAGTGTTAAAAGATTTGCAGAAAGCAAAAGAGGAAAGTGCATTTGTATAGGATACTTGTTCTTGATATTCCACTTGATGGAAAAACACTAGAATATTGATTGATACAAAACTGCACTCAGGGATATTGTGGGTGCAGTTTTGCATTAAAATTATTGATTACGATACAGTTTCTGATATGCAGTAGGTAATATCTGAAATATATCTCGGAAAGCCGATGTAAATTTACTTTGGCTTTTATATCCCACAGCGGCGGCAATTTCCGAAATAGATTTATCTTCCTGCAACAGCATATTCGATGCCAACTTCATACGGTATTCTTTCATGTAAGAAGCGATGGGCATTCCATAGACTGCTTTGAAAACGGATTTCAAAGTAGTGGTGTTCATCAGGTACTGCTTTGACAACTCTTCAATAGTATAGTGGCGTTTTAGGATATGTTCTCGTGTACGAAAAATGGGCATTTTATTGTTATTTTGAAAAGCTGCGAGGCGTTTCAGGAAGAGCAAACTGTTGAAGTCAAAAAGTGGCTGGGAGCGTTATATTTAATTCACTTTGACAGGGTGACATGACTGTATGGATCAAGGTTGGTTGCAGCTTCTGATTTTTATAGCCGTAATCCTTTAATATCTTTAATGCGTGATAAGATCATATTGCAACTGCAGCTGATAATGCCAGGCAGTGTATCAATGACATTGTGCAGGAAGTATTCCATTTCATTACCTGATGAAGCAACGGCATGTACATGAAGCCTGTCTCTTCCTGTGACACGGTAAATCTGTGTGACTGTATTATTTTTGTACAATATATCTGTCACCTGCGCCAGGTACTCCGGTTTTGTTTCAATTTCAAAATAGCATGATACAGCCCCACTGATTTTTTGCGGATTAATAATTGTTGTATATTCTTCGATTACGCCTCTTTTCTCCAAAGCCTGGATACGGGCTTTTACTGCCACTCTGGAAATACCGGTTTCTTCACCGATATCAGAGTAAGAGATACGTGCGTTTTCTATAAGCAGCCGGATAATCTTCTGATCCAGCTTATCTAAACCGTCCAGGTACATAAGTTCCCTCCTGTAAAATAATATAAAATATATCCATCTGATAGCAGCTTTTTTCAATATCAAATATCATATCATTTATATTACTAAAAGTAAACAGCAGCTTGACTTATTTGCTGTAACTACATATAATTGTTGCGTAACGAAATCTTAAACTTACATTTTGAAAATACAATCGTGATTTCGGATAAAAAGCAGGAATTGATGGAGGAAAATGAGAATGTCAAAAGATGAATATTTAATCACAGATGCCCCTCTTAAAGCACTGACTGTTTTTGCAATGCCTATGATTCTGGGCAGCTTCTTTCAACAAGTATATAATATGGCTGATTCCATTATCGTCGGTCAGTTTGTGGGATCCTCTGCACTTGCGGCAGTTGGAGCCTGTGCCGCTTTGACCAATGTTTTCATCTGTGTGGCTTTGGGAGCTGGTGTAGGAGCAGGTGTACTTGTGAGCCGCTATTTTGGAGCTCAGAATTATAGCAAAATGAAAACAATTGTGTCAACATCGTTGATCAGTTTTCTGATTCTGAGTATACTTCTGGGGGTTTTTGGCTTTGTTTTTTCTCATTTTATGATGAGTTTATTACAAACACCTGCTGACATACTGGATGAAGCGGTACTGTATCTGCGTGTTTATTTTGTGGGATTTCCCTTTCTGTTTATGTACAATATCCTTTCAACGATGTTCAATTCCATCGGTGAATCGAAGATTCCGTTGGGTCTTTTGATATTTTCTTCTGTTTTGAATATTGTTATGGATCTTTGGATGGTGGCAGGTTTAGGGCTGGGTGTGTTCGGTGCCGCCCTTGCAACTCTCATTGCGCAGGGGATTTCCGCAGTGTTTTCGCTTTTGATTTTCTTTAACCGGATGCGTCGATATAAAAGCCGCTTTAACTGGTTTGACAGGCAGGAGTTACATTCCATGCTTCGTATTGCAGTACCATCGGTTCTTCAGCAATCCACAGTGTCAATTGGTATGATGATCGTACAGGCGGTTGTAAATCCCTTCGGTACACAGGCGCTGGCAGGTTATGCGGCAACCATGAGAGTAGAGAATGT
This sequence comes from Blautia sp. ZXY-1-C6, assembly GCF_056339875.1. Lineage (NCBI taxonomy): Bacteria > Bacillati > Bacillota > Clostridia > Lachnospirales > Lachnospiraceae > Blautia > Blautia sp. ZXY-1-C6. The sequence continues at coordinate 1,157 of NZ_JBWJVQ010000219.1, read as the reverse complement.
TTTTTCACTGATATTTGTATCCATTGGAAATGCGGTTTCGCCCTATGTTTCCCAGAATCTTGGAGCAAAGAAAATTGAACGTATCAAAAAAGGATACCATGCTGCACTGGTGTTGGACCTGTGTTTCGCAGTCCTTGCTTTCATAGTCATTGAAACACTGCACACTCCAATTTCTTCCTTATTCCTTGGAAAAGATGGAACCGCTCTGGCATATCAGGTGTCTGGGGATTATATGAAATGGCTGGGATATTTCTTTATTTTTATGGGTATTAAGATGGCAACAGATGGAGTTCTTCGTGGACTTGGAATTATGCGGCCGTTTCTCATTGCCAATATGGTAAACCTTGCCATTCGGCTGTCAGTTGCCTTGATTTTTGCACCGCGTTATGGAATTGCATTTGTCTGGCTTGCTGTACCGGCCGGATGGTTTGCGAATTTTCTGATCTCCTATGGGGCACTTAGAAAATCATGGCCGGTTGATGAAGGAGTTTCATTCCGGTAAATTTCTCTTAAGTTTTGATGGAAAGCTGGATTCGTATGTTAAGAGGTATATTTTCGTTACTGTTCACTGGCAATATCCCGCGAAGCGTGTTGCTGTGAACAGTAACATATTTTCTTATAGACATGATATAGTATGAGTGCTATAATAAAAATAATTTTTTATGGCATTTATTGGCAAACTGGTTGAAAAGCCGGGGCGCAAAGCCAGAAGGAGCTAAAGTCAGATTGAAATCTGGCCATGCCAGCCGGTTGCATCATGCCTCAGTAATAAAAAAGGTAAATGTTAAATGGGCATTATGGAAAAAGTTCCTGTAAAATTTTTTACAAGGAACTTTTTTTTGTCTTCAAGCGGATATTCGCAACCTCCGCAGAGGACTTACCTGATTCGGTTAAATTTGAGGGAAAATAGAGAAGAACAGCAGGAATGGAGAAAAGATGAAAGGAAAAAGAGTGATTGCAGGCATTCTGCTTGTGGGAATTTTAGCAACTGCCCTGGCAGGGTGCAAAAATGCAGATGTTACTAAAAAAGAAAGAGAAAAGCCCGTTATCACCCTGGGCAGTGACAGTTATCCGCCATACAATTATCTGAATGAAGATGGAATCCCCACAGGAATTGATGTGGAATTGGCTACAGAAGCTTTCAGAAGGATGGGGTA
>NZ_JBWJVQ010000218.1:0-20034 GCF_056339875.1 Blautia sp. ZXY-1-C6 | reverse complement strand
CAGAGAAAATCTCCGCGATCTGATGAAATATATTTCCGGATGCCGACAGAATGATCTATGACACAAACTTTGATGATGAGATTCTCAACATGGAGTGGAAGGATTCAGAACTGGAAAATGATGATCTGAAAAATTATAAGGCAAAAGCAGAGAAAGAAAATATTGTATGCGTCAACATCAGGACAATGCAGTGATAGCGAAGCTAAAAACCAATATTCCTTTAGACAATAATGACATGAGAACGCTGGAAAAAATTCTGTGGAGTGAAGTGGGAACCAAACAGGATTATGAGGCAGAATACGGACAGAAACCGCTTGGAGAATTTGTGCGTGCGATTGTCAGGGCTTGACGCTAGTGAATGCTGCTAAGGCTGCCTTTGCACAATATCTGGATGATGCCTGCCTGGACAGCAGACAGATTTATTTTGTGAATCAGATTGTGGAATATATTGTACATAATGGGCTGCTGAAGGATCTCTCGGTTCTTCAGGAATCACCTTTTACGGACCAGGGCAGTATTGTGGACATATTTACAGACTTAAATGTATGGCTGGGGATCAGAAAAACCATAGAGCAGGTTAATGCCAATGCCATTGCTGCGTAAATTTGTCAGTAGATCAGAACGAAAGTGCTTGTCGACGAGATAAAGCTTGGATATTCAATATTGTGGCAAAATAAACTTTGGAAAGGCGGAATATGAATGAAGTGGGCAGATGGCAAGATACGATGCCGCTGGGCAAATCCGAGAAATGAGCGTTACATTCGTTATCACGATGAGGAGTGGGGCATTCCGGTGCATGATGACCGGAAGCTCTTTGAAATGCTGATATTGGAGTGCTTTCAGGCGGGCCTGTCCTGGGAATGTGTTCTGAACAAGCGAGATGCCTTTCGCGTGGCTTTTGACAATTTTGATCCGAAGAAAGTCAGCGCTTACACTGAGGACAAGCTGGAAGCACTGCGGAGTAATCCCGGCATCATACGAAACCGCCTGAAAATACAGGCTGCCGTTACCAATGCATGGGCATTCCTGGAAATTCAGAAGGAGTACGGCAGCTTTTCGGACTATATCTGGCATTGGACAGATGGCAAAGTAGTCTGTGAAACCGGCCGGACAAGTTCAGAACTGTCTGACTGTATATCAAAAGATTTGAAAAAACGCGGCATGAAGTTCGTGGGAACAACGGTTATCTATGCCTATTTACAGGCAGTCAGGAGTCTCTCTCTCTCTCATGAGCAGGGCTGCTTTTTGGCAAATCAGGAAGCTGAGCATTATAATAGTTATTCATAAGACTGTTATTTCCTGATTTTTATCCATCCTGCATGAAGCAGATATACGCCTGCCGGAAGCAGGGAAAGCATGTGTATATTTGTGCAGCTGCCTGTTTCTGCATATGTCGGCAGAATGAGTGTATGAAATGCAAGATAAAGGTATGCGCCTGCAGCAATGAGATTACACAGAAAAAAACTCCAGCCGAAGATACCGAAAATAGAAGCTGTAAGAATGATGACCAGCGTCAGGGTATCAGGAACAAAGGGAAGATGAATAAAATCAAATTCAGGTTTCAGGGAGAGAAATGCGAGCACTGCGTAAAGAAAAAGCACTGCATTTAATGAACTCATGATCTTAAACGGTAAACTGTAAAAAGGTGTAACAGGGCAGTTGGGCCATAGTTCAACATCCAGTTTCTGTGCAAGCTGGGTTGCTGACTTTGTAAAGGTTATGTTTGTCATTACAACAGCTTTATCGCAGTCATAGAAGTTTGCACCTGCATAGGCTTCCTGAACGGCTTTATTTCCAACGGGATGGGTGTAATATTTACATTGTATCCCGTATTTTTTTCGATGTTTGAAAGCAATGATATCGATTCCCTGATCTCCGGAGCTTTGGGTTACTTTTATTTTAGAAAAATGTTTTCGCTTTAGTATCTTTGCACATTGATATTCAAATTCATATCCATCCATGTGTTGAATCTCCTGTATTATATAAAATTGTATAGCAGTCCTCGTAAATGATACATTTAAGAGGATTGCTATAGATGTAGTGCATATTTGCAATATATTATATCTGCAACATACCATTTATAGAAATTCAGGAAAATACTGTAAGTAATGAAATGGCTGGTGTTACGGTATTTTTCTGAATTACGATAACAGTCTGCAGCAAAATAAGAATACCATGTTTGATGATAAAGAACAAGTGTTTTGCGAAGAAAAGAAGAAGGGGTTATTGTTTACTGGCTGGTTTACTGGACTGGTTTACTGGTTGCGTTACTGAGACGTTACCGAGAATGGAATAAACAGTAACGAGAATGGTTACTCTTTGCGGGAATTGTGTTATAATAGTCTTTGATTTATTGCTGCTGAAAAAAGTGGACAGTTTATAGCGAGCCTATTAAATGCACTATTTACGAGGATTGCTATAGTAATTATACAAAACCGTAAGAGGGGGATGAACATTTGAAAAATTTTGAAGAAATTATGTCGGAACGAAAAAACCGTATAGAAGCCAGAAAGGACGAGCTGATCCGCAGGAGTCTGCTGTCTGAAGAATTTCTGGAAATGATCCAGAAAAATAAAAGGCCCTTTGATCTGCTGATGTCTTACTATCAGTGTGCTGTCATGGAGATTGAGACAAAATTCAGAGTGCTGAATCAGGAGTATTCCCTGGAATATGATAAAAATCCTATCGAGGGTATTAAAACCAGAATTAAATCTTATGACAGCATTGTGCGGAAAATACGCAGAAAAAACATTCCCATGTCTTTAACTGCTATAGAAGAAAATATCAAGGATATCGCAGGTGTCCGGGTAATCTGTTCTTTTCCGGAGGATATCTATGAGCTGGCAGACAGCTTTCTGCGTCAGGATGATATTGTACTGATCGAGAAAAAAGATTATATAAAAAATCCAAAACCCAGTGGTTACAGAAGCCTGCATCTGATCGTGCAGGTGCCTATCTTTCTGCAGAAAAACAAAAAAATGGTAAATGTGGAAGTCCAGTTTCGAACTATTGCCATGGATTTCTGGGCAAGTCTGGAACATAAGCTTCGCTATAAAAAAGATATCCCGGCAGATCAGGCACAGCAATTGCAGGAGGAGCTTCTGGCGTGTGCCGCCCAGAGTGCTCAGTTGGATAACCGGATGCAGGAAATTCGTAATCAACTGGTCAGCAGAGCTGATAAGGGGAATCAATCCTGAGAAAGTTCCTTATTTCAGGAACTTCCTCAATAATTTTTCATAAATTTTTCTATATGGCTGGTATCTCATTGGCAGATCCAGCCATGTTTTTTTGTCTACAATACTCTTATAGTGGGAGAAGGTATGAAAACCGTCTTTGCCATGGTAGGAACCCATTCCGCTTTCACCAAAGCCGCCAAATCCCATCTCACTGGTTGCCAGGTGGATGATGGTGTCATTGACACATTCCGCCTCCGAATCCACAGCGGGAAGTAACTTTTTCCGCAGCTTCTTTGTCGGAGGTGAAGATATATAGTGCCAGAGGATGTGCCATGGAGTTGACCTTTTCGATGGCCTCATTCAGGGAATCATAGGTCAGCACAGGAAGCACAGGACCGAAGATTTCCTCCTGCATTACTGCATCCCCGAAGGTTACATTATCCATAACAGTAGGAGCAATCTGAAGAGCTCCCGGATTGTTGTCACCGCCGCAGACTACCTTGCTGGGATCAATCAGATTGCAGATACGAGTAAAGTGCTTTTCATTAATAATTTTCCCATAATTCTTATTATTCAGCGGTGTGGAACCAAACTGTTTCCTGATCTGTTTCTGGATCTGTCGGATCAGTTCATCCTTGATTTCTCTGTCGCAGTAAATATAATCAGGTGCTACACAGGTCTGACCACAGTTGAGATATTTTCCAAATACAATTCTTCTGGCTGCAAGTTTCAGGTTGGCACTTTTCTCTACAATGCAGGGGCTTTTACCGCCCAGCTCCAGGGTAACCGGGGTCAGATGTACAGATGCTTTTGCCATTACTTCCCTGCCAACATGCTGGCTTCCTGTAAAGAAAATATAGTCAAAATGTTCATTGAGAAGAGTGTTATTTTCCGCACGTCCGCCGTTTACCACAGCCACATACCGGGGATCAAAACATTCGGTGATAATGGTTTCAATCACCCGGCTGGTGTGAGGAGAGTAGGCACTTGGTTTCAGTACAACTGTATTTCCGGCTGCAATCGCATCGATCAGCGGATCAATGGTGAGCAGGAAAGGATAATTCCATGGGCTCATAACCAGGACAACACCATAAGGAGATGGCTTCTTATAGCTTCTGGAAGCGAACTGGGCAAGGGGAGTCAGTACTGTTTTTTCTTTTGCATAGGAAGGTGTATGGCGGATCATGTAGCTGAGTTCTGAGAGCACAAGTCCCACTTCACACATATAGGATTCAAAGTTACTTTTTCCAAGGTCACGTTTCAGTGCTTCGTTGATCAGTGGTTCATATTTCTGAATACAGGTCTTTAATTTTTTTAAGGCATCCAGCCTTTTTTCTACCGGTAAAGTGGCACCTGTGTAAAAATAGCTGCGTTGTTTCTGAACGATTTCTTTAATTTCTGTTTCTGTCATAATACATTATTTCCTTATATAATATAGATATCAGGTAACTATTGAGAGTCTGCAGGTTCCTGTATTTTGATATTTTTATAAAAAACGCTTTGCAGGATAGAAGAATATTAACAGTTACTTCTCAGCTTCTGAGGTATTTTCCTTGGAAGTCAGAGACATCAGCATGTAATAAAATTTCTCCAGTTCGGAGGCATCCATAAGCCTCGGCACAGGATACAGAGGATTGGCCTCTTTATCTGCATAATGGGCAAGCTTGGGGATATCTGTTTCCTGAATTTCTTTTACAATATTTACGATTCCAAATCGCTCTTTCATCTCTTCAATTGCCCGGATAAAAAGCTCTGCTGCTTCATGGTCCGGCGTATTTTTGTCTGCAAGTCCTGCTGCAATGGCAAGTCTGTGGAGCTTTTTGTCAATGCAGGAGCCATATTCCCGAAGTACCAGCGGCAGCAGAATGGCATTGGCAAGTCCATGGGGAACGTTGTACTGTCCGCCCAGGGAATGAGCCACTGCATGAACATATCCTACATAGGATTTGGTAAAAGCACAGCCTGCATAGAAGGAGGCGTGGAGCATATTTCGTCTTGCCTGAATATTATCGCCATGCTCATAGGCAATGTCTATATTTTCAAAAATCAGTTTTACCGCTTTTAATGCATCCCTGCGTGTATCAATGGTGGTGGAATTGCCGATATATGCTTCCACTGCGTGAGTCAGGGCATCCATACCTGTAGTTGCGGTGATAAATGGGGGCAGGCTTAAGGTAACCTTGGGATCCAGCACTGCATAGCGGGGAATCAGCGGGAAATCGTTGATTGCGTATTTATATCTGGTGTCTGCATCTGTGATCACAGCGGCGAGAGTGGTCTCACTTCCTGTTCCGGCAGTGGTTGGAACTGCCATGAGAAGGGGAAGCTTCTTATGCACCTTCAGGATTCCCTTCATCTGAGCCAGAGACTGATTGGGTTTGACCGCACAGGCACCGACTGCCTTGGCACAGTCCATGCTGGAACCGCCACCGAAACCGATGATGGCATCACAGCCTTCTTTATGGTAAAGCTCCAACGCCTCGCAGACATTGACAGTAGTAGGGTTGGCAACTGTTTTGTCATAAATGGTATAGGGGATACCGGCCTCCTTTAAAGCTTTTTCCAGTCTTCTGGTAAGTCCAAGCTTCATGATACCGCCATCTGTAATGATCAGTACATGAGTGCATTTATGGCGCATGATGATTTCAGGGAGTTCTTTGATGCTTCCTGCGATTTTGGGTTTTCTGTAAGGTAAAAAGGGAATTGCAATGTGAAAAGCTTTCTGAAAAGCCCTGCAATATATTTTTCTGAGAGTGTTCATGGGTAATTCCTTTCCTGGGGGCAGCCTGCTGTTTTGCAGACTGCCGGACAGCAGTTACTTCAGAAAAAAATATAACAAGGTAAAAAAGAAAAGTCAATATATTTTGATATTCAAAACTATAAACAGGACAGGGCATATGAACAGTAATGGTGTACTTAATTCTAACAGATTTGTGGAAAAACTGGGTATTCAAATGTTGTTGCGAAATGTTGTAATTTATATGTTACTGTTCACACACCACTATCCCGCGAGGTGTTTTGGCATGAATATGCCAAAATCCCGAGACATACAAGCCAAAATTCCATTGCCGCAGGCAATCTGGAATGAATTTTGGCTACGTTACTGTGAACGGAGTGAACAGTAACATTTATATCCATAAAATTTTACGAAACTACGAAAATCAGTTGACAATGGAGTAAGTTTATACTAACCTAAAGTTAGCGAAGTATAACACTGCTATGAAACAGCAGTGCTATATGAAAGAAATTTGCTCCATAGTAAGTGGGTATGAGGGAGGAATGAAAAAAATGTTTCTGCAGATACAGGGTATTAAGAAGTCTTTTGGTGCAGGGGACAGCCGGGTGGATGTGCTGAAGGGACTGGATCTCTGACATTGAGAGAGGGGAGTTTTGTGTGCTTCTGGGGCCGTCCGGTTCCGGTAAGTCCACGCTTCTGAATATTATCGGTGGGATTGACAGTGCAGATGAGGGAAATCTGGTCATAGACGGAGAGCGTCTGGCGGATATGTCGGAGAAGAAGCTGTCTCTGTACAGACGTAAGCATCTGGGATATATTTTTCAGATGTATAATCTGATCCCAAATCTTACAGTGCGGGAGAATATAGAGGTGGGAGCCTATCTCAGTGATAAGCCGCTGGATGTAGATGAACTGCTCCATACGCTGGGAATCTATGAACATCAGAGAAAGCTTCCCAATCAGCTTTCCGGCGGTCAGCAGCAGAGGACTGCTATCGGCCGTGCCATTGTGAAGAATCCGGACATTCTTCTCTGCGATGAGCCTACAGGAGCCCTGGATTATAATACCTCCAAGGAAATCCTGAAGCTGATCGAGACGGTAAACCAGAAATACGGAAACACCATCGTCATGGTAACGCATAACGATGCCATCAAGGATATGGCTGACCGGGTGGTGAAACATCGCGATGGGATGATCCGGAAAAATTATATGAATGAACATAAGATTCCGGCAGCAGAGTTGGACTGGTAAGGAGGCATATGGTCAACTACTCATCACCTAAAAGGTAATGGGCTTGTAACTGCCCAGTCGTAGTAACGGCTTACGCCTCCGACCTTTTATCCCCAATAGGTATTGCTACCTAAAGTGACGCTACATCATAGGGTGGTTGACAGCGCCCTTTACAGACAAGATATACTCATCTGTAACTGTATCAGGTACTAAACTTCCCATGCTATACAGCAAACATTCTTTTACGGGTAAGATTTTACGCAATACGCGAGTTTTGTATTGCAACCTCATATCTTGTCAATGCACAAAAGAGTGTCTTTGATGAGCAGCACATCTAACGGTTTTCTCTTTAAAAACTGCTACGGTTATTGTAGCATATTGGATAATAATTTACAAGGCTCCTCCCACCGCCTAAAGGCAGTGGGTTTTTGCCTATGACAAAGGAAAGGAGTTATTTATGAAAAATCCTTTACGCAAACGTCTGCCCAGAGAACTGAAGGGGGAACTGGGAAAATATCTGGTGGTCTTTATTCTGATGGTATTGACCATAGGAATGGTTTCCGGATTTCTGGTGGCAGACGGAAGTATGATTGTTGCTTATAATGATGGATTTGAAAAATACAATATAGAAAACGGAAATTTCCGTACCAATCAACAGATATATAAAAGCCAGAAAGAAGAAATCCAGAATCTGGGAATAAAGCTGTATGAAAATTTCTATATTGAAGAGCCTTTGGATAATGGAAGTACCATGCGCTTTTTCAAAAACAGGACAGAAATCAATGGAGTATGCCTGATGAAGGGAGAACTTCCAAAAGCAACAGGGGAAATTGCCATTGACCGCATGTATGCAGACAATAATGAACTGAAGGTGGGAGACACCTTGAAGAGCCAGAGAGGTAAGCAGACCTGGAAGGTTACAGGGCTTGTGGCACTGTCTGATTACAGCTGTCTTTTTCAGAATAATAATGATTCCATGTTTGATTCTGTGAAATTCGGAGTTTCTGTAGTAACACCGGAGGAGTTTGATACTCTGGATCAGGATAAGCTCCAGTACAATTATTCCTGGATCTATGACAAACAGCCCAAAACAGAAAAAGAGGAAAAGGAAGTTTCAGAAGAATTGATGGAAAATATAGGGGAAATTGTTACCCTGGAAGCTTTTGTACCCAGATATCTGAATCAGGCCATTACCTTTACCGGGGACGATATGGGAAGTGACAAGGCTATGATGATCATATTGCTATACATTGTAATTGTCATTATGGCTTTTGTATTCGGAATTACTATCAGTAATACGATTCGCAGGGAAGCAGGGGTTATCGGCACGCTCAGAGCTTCCGGCTATACCAGGAGAGAATTGATCCGGCATTATATGGCATTGCCTGTCCTTGTTACACTGGTAGGAGCACTGGTGGGAAATATTCTGGGATATACAGTGTTTAAGAATGTATGTGCAGGAATGTATTATGGCAGCTATAGCCTGCCTAGCTATGTGACCGTATGGAGCGCAGAAGCTTTTCTGCTTACAACAGTAGTTCCGGTGATCATTATGCTGGTGATGAATTATGGAATTCTCCGATACAAATTGCGTCTTTCCCCGCTGAAATTCCTGCGCAGGGATCTTTCAGGCAGAAAGAAGAAAAAAGCAATTTATTTAAGCCCTGTTATAAAAATCTTTTCCAGATTTCGTCTTCGCGTGATCTTTCAGAATATGAGCAATTACCTGGTACTGTTTATCGGGATTATCTTTGCCAACCTGCTGTTGATGTTTGGATTACTTCTTCCTTCGGCCTTATCTCATTATCAGGTGGAAATCCAGAATAATATGCTGGCAAAATACCAGTATATGCTTCAGGTTCCGGTAAGTGCAGCCAGTGGAAACAAATTTGACAGTCTGTTTTCTATACTGGAATTCTATATGTCTGCGGAAACAAAGAATGAAGATGCAGAAGAGTTTTCAGCATATTCTTTAAATACTCTTCCCGGAAAGTATAAGAGCGAGGAGGTTCTTTTGTATGGAATCGAGCCGGACAGCAGATATGTAAAGGCTGATCTTGATAAAGGAATCTATATTTCCAGTGCTTATGCGGACAAATATGGGATTCATCCCGGAGATACCATTACCCTGAAGGAAAAGTATGAAAAGGAACAGTATTCTTTTAAGGTAACAGGAATTTATGATTATACGGCAGGCCTGTGTGTATTTATGACCAGAACTCAGCTGAACGAAACCTTTGATTTGGGAGAAGATTATTACAGCGGCTATTTTTCTGATACCAGGATTACAGATATCAAAGACAAATACATGGGTCAGTGGTGGACCTGGATGCACTGACCAAGATTTCCAGACAGTTGGATGTGTCTATGGGAAGTATGATGGGAATGGTAAATGGATTTGCTATTGTGATCTAATATGATACTGATCTATCTTCTTTCCAAGATCATTATCGAAAAAACTAGTCTATTTCAATGGTAAAAATCCTGGGCTATACAAAATGGCGAGATCAGCAGGCTGTACATTCTGTCTACTTCAATGGTAGTAGTGTTCTGTCTGCTTGTCAGTCTTCCAATAGAAACAGCGGTTATGAAGGTTCTGTTCAGGGAGATGATGCTGTCAAGCATTTCCGGCTGGATTACGCTCTGGATCGACCCGATGATCTATGTGCAGATGTTTGCAGCAGGAATCATTACATACGGAATCGTGGCCTTGCTGGAATTTCGGAGAGTGAAGAATGTTCCTATGGATGAAGCCTTAAAAAATGTTGAGTAGGACAAAATTTGATAAAAATTTGACATTATCTGGAATTTGTGATACGGTTACACAGGAAACTGTTAGACCAATCAGTTGGAATAGGAGATTATTATGAGAAAAAGAACAACTTCAAGAGCAAAGGAAACTATTAAAGAAGCAACAACAAAGGCTACAGAAGCAGTCAAAGAGACAGTTGAGAAAACAACTGTAAAGGCTTCAGCAGTAATTGAAGAAGCAAAAGACGCTGCAGCCGATATTGCGAAGGCTCCGGTTGTAGAAGAAGCAAAAGAAACTGTAAAGAAGGCAGTGAAAGAAGTGGCTAAAAATATCGACATCAAAAAATTCGCAGAAACAACTATCGAATTACCTGGTTTTGCAGTTACAATGAGCTCCATCGAGGAAGCAATCAAAAAAGACATCAAAGACAAAGGCATCGAAGGAAAAGAAATCAGCGTTTATGTAAATGTTGAGCAGAAAGCCGCTTACTACACAGTAGACGGACAGGGCTCTGACGATTACAGAATCGACCTGAATACATTATAATCTGTAAGCATTTTTTATAAACCGAAAATGGATGTCTGCAGGGATTCGGAAAGAAAATCTGCAGACATAAAAACAGCAGGATTGTTCATAGAATGAACAGACCTGCTGTTTTGCTTATTTATGATAGAACCACACTGCGGCGGATATGGATGATATCTCAGGAAGCTTTCTGCTCAAACAGATTCCTCCCTTGTAATATTCTGTGCCCATTTCCCCTGGCGGTAATGATGGAATACCCATGGCCATTTCACAAACTCATCTGTACAGAGCAGGAAGTAGACCCACAATACCGGAAGCTTCAGGACAAAGGCCGCAAAAAATCCCAGCAGGTACCGCATATACCCACATATCAATGGTATCGCAGATCAGTCCGAACTTTGTATCACCGCCTGCGCGGAATACCCCGGCGATCAGGGCTGTGTTTACCGCAGAACCCATAATATAATAGGTATTGATAAGCAGCATGTACTTCAGATAATGCATTGCGCCGTCACTTAAGGATGCAAATCTCAGAACCAGAGGAGTGATGGCAAATACGATCACACCGCCAATGGCACCGGCTATAATGGTCATCTTCAGCATTCTGGAGGCATACACCTTCGATTTCTCCAGATCCCCTTTTCCCATAACATTTCCAAGAAGAATCGTTCCCGCACTGGCAATTGCAAAGCAGAACACAGAACCGATATTGCGGACAACCGTAACCAGAGAGTTGGCTGCGACGGCATCTGTTCCGAGGTGTCCCAGGATTACAGAGTACATGGAGAAAGCAACACTCCAGGAAACGTCATTTCCAAGAGCGGGAAGTGACAGCCGGATGAAGTCGCCAAACAGCACCTTACTGCGGATAAACATAAAGGTCAGGTTCAATTCTAACATCTTTGCTCAAGGAAAGAAACAATCACGCATGCTGCCAGTTCGATCAGTCTGGAAACAGCAGTTGCAATGGCAACACCTGTAGCTCCCAGCTTCGGTGCGCCGAAAAGCCCGAAGATAAAAGTGGCATTCAGGATAATATTCAGTATAAAAGCCAGCATATTCAATGCCATACTGATCGTTACGCGTCCGATGCTGCGCAAAATCGCCAGATAAACCTCTGTAATTCCCCAGCAGAGATATGTAATTCCCATAATCCTCAGATAAGAAGAACCGATAGAGATCAGTTCCTGATCAGAAGTAAAAATCTTCATCATAAGCTGAGGAGCGGTAAATGCGATCAGTGCTACGATTCCCGAGATTATGATAGAAAAGCGGAGGGCAATTCCCTCGATCGCATGAATAGCCTGCAGATCAATTTTTTCCGAAATACTGCGCACACAGAAGAGAGGCACCTGTGCCAAGTCCATAATATACCATAAACAGGATATTGGAAGTAATTGGCAGCCAGAGACACCGCAGAAATCGCAGACTGTCCCGCATAATTAAGCATAATTACATCTGCGGAGTTAACCGCTGCGCTGAGCAGATTCTGGATAATGATCGGAATCGTCAGTTTAAGCATCTGCCGGTAAAAATTATCCTTACCGGCCGATAATGTGTTTATCATATTTACCCCCGTAATAAGTATTTGCCTGATCAGGCAGTTTTATTAGTCTGTTTTCAGCATAACCCTTCCGGCAGAAAAACGCTATCGGTATTTTGACTGATTTCTACGTTATTTTGACTTTTGAATCCTTAAACAAATCAACTTTGCTTATAATACCTTGCACAAAAGAAGTCGGACTGATATAATTCGTATGTATTTTGAGAGGAATACATACTGTGACTGATAAAAAATATAATGGGAGAAGTTTATGGCGACATTACAGCAATTAGATATGAATATTTTACTGTGGATCCAGGAACATTTAAGGGTGGATGCCCTGACTCCGTTCTGGAGAGCAGTCACCTTCCTCGGAAACGGAGGATGGTTCTGGATCGTATTATGTGTGCTTCTGATCTGTTTCGGGAAAACACGCAAAACAGGAGTGACAGCGGCACTCTCGCTGCTGTCAGGGTTTCTGATCACAAATCTGCTGATAAAAAATGCAGTAGCCCGTCCAAGACCTTTTGATACTTATACACAGATCATTCCGCTGATCACCAGACCGAAAGACTATTCATTTCCATCCGGTCATACCTGCGCTTCCTTTGCCGTTGCACTGGTCTGTCTGCGGATGCTGCCCGGGAAATGGGGGATTTTACCTGTTGTTCTGGCCGGAATGATTGCTTTTTCCAGACTCTATCTGGGCGTACATTATCCGGGGGATGTTCTGGCAGGATTTCTGGTGGCATTGCTCACAAGTACAGTGGCATGCAGGCTGATGCGGAGAACATTTTCACCTCAGAAAAGCTGACCGGTTCAGAAGAAAACTTCCGGGGGGAAATACAAAAAAGATATGCAAAAATCAGCAGAAAAATATTCGAATGTAAAGTGTAAAGGATAATCTTGTAATGAACAAAAATGAAATCTATATAAAGAGCGGAACCAATTACAAAGAAATGACAAAGGAACTGCTGGCACAGTGCGGCCTGGCGTCTGTAATTTCAGATAAAAAGATGCAGATTGGTATCAAGCCTAATCTTGTATCACCTTCCGAGGCTTCATGGGGAGCTACCACACATCCGGAAATTGTGGCGGGAATTATTGAGTATCTGCAGGAAAACGGATATGGAAATATTGCCATTCTGGAAGGCTCCTGGGTGGGAGATAAGACCACAGAAGCATACGAAGTGTGCGGATATCGTGAACTAACGGAAAAATATCAGGTGCCTTTTTGGGATATGCAGAAAGACAAGGGGATTGAAAGAGATTGCAGGGGGATGAAACTGAATGTCTGTGAACGTGCGGCAAATATTGATTTTCTGATCAATGTTCCGGTATTGAAAGGCCATTGTCAGACAAAGATCACATGTGCATTGAAAAATATGAAAGGATTGATCCCCAATACAGAGAAGCGTCATTTTCATGCGATGGGACTGCATGAACCGATTGCACATCTGAATGCGGGGCTCCATCAGGATTTTGTCGTGGTTGATAACATTTGCGGGGATCTGGATTTCGAGGATGGCGGAAATCCGGTAGTGATGAACCGTATCTGGGCGGGGACGGATCCGGTACTGATCGATTCTTATGTATGTCAGATCATGCATTATACAACGAAAGATGTACCGTATATTGAACTGGCAGAGAAGCTTGGGGTTGGAAGTACTGATCTGAAAAATTCCCACATCGTATACTGTGAGGAAAATGCCCGCAAAGAACTTCCGAAATCAAGAAAAGTGGTAGAACTTCAGGATGCAGTAGAAGAAGTAGAATCCTGCAGTGCCTGCTATGGTTATCTCATCCCGGCTCTGGAAATGCTTAAAAATGACGGCCTTTTCGAGAAACTGGACACGAAAATCTGCATCGGCCAGGGATACCGCGGAAAAACAGGAAAACTGGGTGTAGGTGCATGCACCTGTAAATTTGAACATAACGTAAAGGGATGTCCTCCAACAGAGAATCAGATTTATGATTTCCTGAAGCAGTATATTCTGGGAGAAAATAAATAATATGATATCAGGGGCCCAGGTTCAAAAAGTCGTTCGTGCCTGCATGATAAGACTTTTGAATCTGGAACCCTGTTTGATTTTACAATGCCATCTTTATCATCTGTATAATTTTATCCTGCTCAAATTTACTGCTGTCAAATGCCAGATGATACTGGGAAATATCTTTCCATTTCTTATCTGTAAAGTACTCATAATAAGTACGCCGTTCTTTATCCACTTTCTTAACCAGCTTCTGTGCACTTTTTTCTTCCCGTCCCGTACGCTCGATGACAGTCTGTACACGATACTCAAATGGTGCATGGATAAATATGCTCAGGCATCTATTGTCGAGGATGTGATTGGCGCATCGGCCAACGATCACACAATCTTCTTTCTCAGCAGCATCCAGAATAATCTTTCGCTGAAGATCAAAGAGCACATCATTCATGGGAACAAAGTGAAAATCGCTGTCCATCTGAAGTTCATGGTCAATGGGAAAACGCCACTGGCTGCCACGTTTCTCATCAACCTTGGCAAGCAGATCAAAAGGAATATTCTCTTTCTGAGCTGCAATATCGATCAGCTCTTTGTCATAAAAAGCAAATCCAAGCTCTTCTGCCAGAGCCTTACCGATCAGGCGGCCATTACTGCCGAGCATCCTGTTTATTGTAATCACGCGTTTACTCATAATCAAACCCTCCTTTATGACATCTCTGTTATTGAACGATATAGATTCAGGCGGATATTCGCAAATTGTACCTGTTATCTGCAATTAACAGTGATAAGTCTTTTATTTGTGAACATTATAACATTGATACTTGAAAAAATCCAGTAAAATATATAAAAAGCCAAATATATTACGAAAATATTTAGGTACAGTGCACAAAAACGATTCGCAATGAAACAAATGATGCAGTTAATCCGATAATATTTTGAAAAGTGTTTTTTTGGATAGTTTTATCAATAGACACTTTTGGCTGTCATATGCTAGAATTAGAGTAATATTTACAGCAAGCAGCAAAGCGGATGATATTGTCCGCCTGACCAGGATTACTGCCGAGACATACAAGCCAAAATTCCATTGCCGCAGGCAATCTGGAATGAATTTTGGCTACGTTACTGAGAACGGAGTGAACAGTAACAAAAATTTATTTATGAAATAGAGGATATTTATAGATTTTTTCTTTAAGCTATGGTATTATATTAAATTGGCTGTCTGACGACAGATCCGAGTCAAAATATTACGAGAGATATGAAAAGTATGTAAGAAAGGGATTACGATACATAATGCTGAAAATCAAAAGCTATGTAAAGGTAAACAGTCTGGCGGAAGCTTATGAACTGAACCAGAAGAAAACAGCCCGTATTCTTGGGGGAATGGTCTGGATGAAAATGGGCAACAGAGCAATATCCACAGCGATTGATCTTTCCGGTCTGGGGCTGGATGCGATTTCGGAGAATGATGACGAATTTGTCATCGGATGTATGACTCCGCTTCATGACCTGGAGACAAATGAAGCTCTGAATACCTACACACATGGAGCTATGAAAGAAAGCCTTTGCCACATTGTAGGCGTACAGTTCAGAAACTGTGCCACTGTGGGAGGAAGCATTTATGGAAGATATGGTTTCTCAGATGTTCTGACCATGTTCCTGGGAATGGATACATGGGTAGAATTATATGATGCAGGCCGTATTCCACTGACTGAATTTGTAAATATGAAGAAGGACAATGACATCCTTGTAAATATCATCGTGCGAAAAGAGCCACTTCTTACCTGTTACTTAAGTCAGAGAAACATAAAAACAGATTTCCCGGTGCTGACCTGTGCAGCTTCTGTGATCGGAAATGAGGCAAGGACTGTGATAGGTGCCAGACCTGCACGTGCCATGATCGTGGAAGATAAGAAGCAGATCCTGAAGAATTTCCGGAACATGACAAAAAAGCAGAAGGAAGAGGCGATCGAAGCCTTTGCAGAATATGCGGCAGAGAACGTTCCTACTGCAGGCAATATGCGAGGGATCAAAGGAATACAGAACCCTTCTTGTAAAAGTATTGACAAGAAGAGCCTGGGAAGCAGTAGGAGGGATGAAAAATGAATATTAATTTCTGGCTTAACGGAGTGAACCGCCACGCAGAGATCTCCCCGGATACACTGCTGATCGATTTCTTAAGAAAACAGGGCTGTTTCAGCGTGAAAAGAGGCTGCGAAACTGCGAACTGTGGTCTTTGCACAGTTCTTATGGACGGTCGTCCGGTGCTTTCCTGCAGTACACTTGCAGCACGCATTGAGGGAAAGAAAATCGTTACATTGGAAGGAATGCAGAGAGAAGCGCAGGAGTTTGGAAGCTTTCTGGCGAATGAAGGTGCGGAACAGTGCGGTTTCTGCAATCCGGGATTTATCATGAATGTATTTGCGATGCTCAACGAGATCAAAGATCCCACAGAGGAGCAGATCAAAGAATATCTTGCGGGAAATCTGTGCAGATGTTCCGGTTTTGTTTCCCAGACAAGGAGTATCCTGAAGTTCCTGAAATATAAGAAAGCACAGGAGGAAGCATAAAGATGAAATATGTAAATCAACCTGTACGTAAAACAGATGCAATGTCACTGGTAACCGGAAAGCCTGTCTATACAGATGATCTGGCACCAAGGGACTGCCTGATCGTGAAGATACTGAGAAGTCCCCACGCCAACGCCTGGGTGGAAGATATTAAAACAGGTACTGCCGAGAAGGTGGCCGGAATTGCATGTATCCTTACCTATAAAGATGTGCCTCAGAAACGTTTTACCCTTGCCGGCCAGACTGCACCGGAGATGAGTCCGGATGACAGACTGATCCTTGACCGTCATGTACGTTTTGTGGGAGATGCAGTTGCCATTGTTGCGGGTGAGACAGAAGAGGCGGTAGATAAAGCATTGAAGAGAATCCGCGTAGATTACCGCGTGGAGACACCGGTTCTGGATATCCACAAGGCAAAAGATAATCCGATCCTGGTCCATCCGGAGGATGACTGGAAGCTGAAAATTCCTCTTGGCGGAGACAACAAAAGAAACTTATGTGCATCCGCAGTGGAAGAACATGGAAATGTAGATGAAGTTCTGGCAAAGTGTAAATATACTGTAGAGCGCACTTATCATACAAGAGCAAACCAGCAGACTATGATGGAGACTTTCCGCACAGCCTGCTATATGGATCATTTCGGCAGACTGATCGTTCTGTCCTCAACACAGATCCCATTCCATGTGCGAAGGATCGTTGGAAGGGCACTGGACATTCCTGCTTCCAAAGTACGTGTGATCAAGCCAAGGATCGGTGGCGGCTTTGGTGCAAAGCAGACCTCTGTCAGTGAGATCTATCCGGCGATCGTGACCTGGAAAACAGGCCGCCCGTCCAAGATGATCTTCTCCAGATATGAGTCCATGATCTGCTCTTCACCGCGCCATGAGATGGAGATCACAGTACGCGCAGGTGCAGATGAAAATGGTATCATCAAGGCAATTGATCTTTATACTTTGTCCAACACTGGGGCATACGGAGAACACAGTTCTACAACAGTAGGACTCAGCGGTCATAAATCAATCGCTCTTTACAGACATACAGAAGCCTACAGGTTTGCTTTTGATGTTGTCTATACAAATGTGCAGGCTGCAGGTGCCTATCGTGGTTATGGTGCAACCCAGGGTATTTTTGCAGTGGAATCTGCAGTAAATGAGCTGGCACATAAGATGGGAATGGATCCTGTTAAGGTAAAAGAAATGAATATGCCTGTAGAGGGCGGTCCTCTTCCGGGATATCCGGATGTTCCTTATGCACAGAGCTGTTCCATGGACCGCTGTATGGCGCGCGCCAAAGAGATGATGGACTGGGATTCCAAATATCCATGCAGGGATATGGGAAATGGCAAGGTCCGCGGAGTCGGTGTTGCCATGGCTATGCAGGGATCCTCTATTGCAGGAGTTGACGTAGGCGGCGCAGATATTAAGCTGAATGAAGATGGTTCTTATACACTGGCACTTGGATGTACGGATATGGGAACAGGCTGTGATACCGTTATGGCGCAGATTGCGGCTGACTGCCTGAATACGCCTATGGATAACATAGTAGTATTCAGTGTGGATACGGATATTTCTCCTTATGATTCCGGTTCCTATGCTTCCGCTACAACCTATACCACCGGTGTAGCGGTTATGAAGGCCTGTGAGGAGCTGAAGAAAAAAATCTGTAAGCTTGGCGCAGAGATGATGGAAGTAGATGAGAGAAAAGTTGATTTTGACGGTTCCTGTGTATTCTATGATGAGACACTTGAGATAAGCGATGGGGCAGAGGGAAATGCAGCAGGTCATATGACAGATGCAGAAGAGGGCTATAGTGTTGATATGGATGCCATCAGTTCTGAAAATGCCCAGAAGAAAGTTTCATTGGAAGATATTGCATTAAAGAGCACTTTCTTTAACAATATCGAGCTTCAGGTTGTGAAACAGCATTCTTCACCGATCTCGCCGCCGCCGTTTATGGTAGGTATGGCAGAAGTAGAGGTGGATACAGAGACAGGCAGTGTGGATGTTCTGGATTATGTGGCGGTTGTTGACTGCGGTACACCGATCAATCCGAATCTTGCACGTGTACAGACGGAGGGCGGTATTGCACAGGGAATTGGCATGGCTCTCTGGGAAGATGTACAATATACAGATAAAGGTAAGATCCGCAACAACTCTTTTATGCAGTATAAGATCCCAACCAGACAGGATATCGGAAATATCCGCGTGGATTTCGAGTGCAGTTACGAAAAGAGCGGTCCTTTTGGTGCCAAATCCATTGGTGAGCTTGTAATTGATACTCCATGTCCGGCACTGGCTGAGGCAATTTATAATGCAACAGGTGTGCGTCTGACAGAGCTTCCGATGACTCCTGAGAAGATTGCCATGGAGATTTTGAAAAACCGCGAATCCATCCGGTCAGGGACAAAGGTGGAAGAATGAGAGAATTATGCCTTGCCTGTGCAGGTTTTGCCCTGGAGTTTATAGTTTTTTATGCAACAGGCATTGTTCTGGTCCGGATATTGAAAGTAAAAGGGGATTGTTCCCTGACTTTCATACTGGGATATCTGGTTTACTTTGCAGTGTTTGAACTGGTGATCGTACCGATGACACTGAAATGGGTATCTCTGACAGCTGCGGCTTATATATGGGCAGGAATTATGGCTCTGGTTATCTGCGCAGCTGTGATCTGCACAATAAAAAAACAACGGAGAATACGTGCCGGACAAATGGAAACATGTAGTGGGATTTTTGGAAGCATTTCTGAAATATGGAAAAATCACTCTGTGATGATTATCCTTGCAGGTGCCGTAGTATTGCTGCAGTGTCTGATTGTGATCTTTTACGAGGATACAACAGTAGATGCGGCGTATTATGTAGGTACAGTGAGTACTTCTGTATACACAGATACTCTTGGCAGATATAATCCCTTTAACGGAGCGATCCAGAAGGCATTTCAGGCCAGATATGTTTTTTCCGCATATCCGATGCATAATGCAGTGTGGTGCAGACTTCTGGGAATCCATCCCATTGTGCAGGCAAAGCAGGTAATGTCATGTATGAATGTAGTGACTGCCAATCTGATCATTTATCAGATCGGTAAGAGACTGTTTGACGGAAACAGGAAGAAAGCAGATCTGATGCTTGTCTTTGTCTGTGTTTTACAGCTGTTTTGCGGTACGATTTATTCCTCCGGAACTTTTTTCTTTACCAGAAGCTACGAGGGAAAAGCCATCCTTGCCAACATTGCCATCCCTGCAGTTCTCATGTGTGCCGTCTGGTATCTGCAGGAGAAAAACAGCAGGAATGTCTGGATCATATTGTTTGTCACAGCGGTCAGTGCGCTGACATTTTCCGGTTCTGCTATCATCTTTCCTATCGTGATCGCAGCGGGAATGGCTCCGGCGGCAGTTATGAATAAGAGATTTTCAGGGCTGGTATATTGTGCAGTGTGTATGCTTCCGTCGGCATTATATGCAGCTGTATTTTTTGCATGCAGAATTGGTCTGCTGACGCTGGCTGCATCATAATACAGAAA
>NZ_JBWJVQ010000217.1:0-12943 GCF_056339875.1 Blautia sp. ZXY-1-C6 | reverse complement strand
GCTCTTTGCCTGTTAACTGTCTTACTTTATCCTGAACAGCCGGGATACGGGAAGATCCACCAACCAGAAGTACCTGGCCAAGTTCAGATGCTGTGATACCTGCATCTGAAAGTGCACGACGTACCGGTTCTGCTGTCATTTCTACTAAGTCATGTGTTAATTCATCGAATTTAGCTCTTGTAAGGTTCATATCGAAGTGTTTCGGGCCTTCTGCTGTAGCTGTGATGAATGGCAGATTGATGTTTGTAGTTGTTGCGGAAGAAAGCTCTTTCTTTGCTTTCTCTGCAGCTTCTTTTAATCTCTGAAGTGCCATCTTATCATTGCTTAAGTCTACGCCTTCTGCTTTCTTAAACTCTGCAAGCATGTAATCTGTAACTTTCTGGTCGAAGTCATCACCACCAAGACGGTTGTTACCTGCTGTGGAAAGTACTTCGATAACGCCGTCACCGATTTCGATCACAGATACATCGAATGTACCGCCACCTAAATCGTATACCATAATCTTCTGTTCTTTTTCATTGTCAAGACCATATGCAAGAGCTGCTGCTGTTGGCTCGTTGATGATACGTTTTACATCAAGACCTGCGATTTTACCGGCATCTTTTGTTGCCTGACGCTGAGCATCATTGAAATATGCAGGAACTGTGATAACTGCTTCTGTAACTTTCTCACCAAGGTATCCTTCTGCATCTTTTTTCAGTTTCTGAAGAATCATAGCGGAAATTTCCTGTGGAGAATATTTCTTGTCGTCGATTGTTACACGATAGTCAGTACCCATCTCTCTTTTAATGGAAGAGATTGTTCTCTCTGCGTTTGTTACTGCCTGACGTTTTGCAGGTTCACCTACAAGACGTTCTCCTGTTTTTGTGAAAGCGACAACTGATGGTGTTGTTCTTGCGCCTTCTGTATTAGCAATAACTGTTGGCTGTCCGCCTTCCATTACGGCTACACAGCTGTTTGTTGTACCTAAGTCAATACCAATGATTTTTCCCATAATCTTGTTCCTCCTGTTTATTTTCAACTAGATTTGATATATTCTATATTTTCATGTAAATTAGTTGGCTACTTTTACCATACTGTGGCGGACTACGAAATCCTTGTAGGTGTAACCCTTCTGGAATTCTTCTACCACAATATTCTCACCAGCTTCTTCATCCTCCACATGCATTACTGCGTTGTGGAAGTTCGGATCAAATTCCTTACCCACTGCTTCAATCGGTTTCACGCCCAGCTCATCTAATGTGGTGATCAGCTGTTTGTAGATCATCTTCATGCCATCTGCAAAAGAATCTCCTTCAGGTGCCTGTGCAAGACCTCTCTCGAAGTTATCCACAACCGGAAGCATTTTCTCAACTATGTCCTTGGCTCCGATGATATACATACTGGATTTCTCTTTCTCCGTTCTCTTACGGAAGTTATCGAATTCAGCCATGTTTCGTTTCAGCCTGTCTGTAAGTTCTTCAATCTGCTGTTCAAATTTATCTTTTTCTTTTTTCTTCTTGCCGAAGAAAGAAGTTTTTGATTTGCTGTCTTTCTTGTCATCCTGGGAAGCTTCCTCGTCTCCGTCCTCTACCGGGATTTCCTCTGTTTCTGCTTCGCCGTTCTCTACAACTTCAGGTTCATTCTCAACAGTTTCTTCTGTTACCGGAGTATCTGTTGTCTCTTCTTCCTGAGCTGTGTTCTTTGTTTCTTCTGACACTCTCTATTACCGCCTTTCTAACTCTCTTTCTTAATCAGTTCGTCCAGCTGGACTTTCAAAGCCTTCAGGCTGTCAACTACGTTTGCATAATCCATACGCTTGGGACCGATGATACCGATGGTACCATGCATTCCTTTTCCAAGTTCGTAAGTGGCTGTGACTACACTGCAGTCTTTCATGGTCTGCACCGGCATCTCATCACCAATGTACACCTGAATTCCTGTGTTCTCGGTATCAGACATTCTCTCTTTCACCAGGTCTACCAGATCCTGCTTCTCTTCAAATGCTGAAATCAGCTCGCTCGCTTTGCTTGTGTCTGCAAGCTCCGGATACTTGAAAATGTTGGTTGCTCCTGAAGTATATATCTGCATATCGTCTTCGTCTACCTGGATGGTGTCTGCCACTGCATCAAGGACTGTGCCAACCACAGAGCCATGTACACCTGCCTGTTCTTTCAGGCGGGCAATCATTCCCAGGTTGATATCCTGAATGGGCACCCCATTTAAGTTGGTGTTAAGAAGAAGATTTAATTTCAGGATTGTCTGATCGTCCATCTCCTCATCCAGATTGATGATCTGGTTTCGGATGACATTGTTATCACTCACTACTACTGCCACAAGCTGAAGGGGTGTCACACGGGAAAGCTGGATGAATTTAATCTTGCTTCCGCTGTACTGTGGAACAGAGATCATTGTTGCATAGTTGGTATTGGAGGCCAGTACCTTTGCTACCTGCTTCAGCATTTTATCCAGTTTGTCAGTTTTCTCTATCATGAGATTCCTTGATTTCCTGAACCTCTGATTCCTTTTCTTTCATCAGCTCGTCTACGTAGAGGCGATAACCTTTATCAGAAGGAATTCTTCCGGCTGAGGTGTGGGGCTGTACGATATATCCCATATCTGTCAGGTCTGACATCTCATTCCGGATGGTGGCAGAGCTTACATTTAAATCTGCAAACTTGGAAATGGTCCGGGAACCCACCGGTTCGCCTGTTTCCATGTAGGTTTTGATGATGGCTTTTAGTATTTTCTTTTTACGATCATCTAATTCCTGATCCATGAAGTTCCACTCCTTTACTGCCTTTGTTTTTGGTTTGTTAGCACTCATGTTTTAGGAGTGCTAACACCTTATGCTCATAAGATAGCACTCTTGATTTGGTTTGTCAATATTATTTTGTGAATTTTTTGTTATTTCATAACAATATTATTTATTTGATTTGATGAAAAGAATGCTGTGAGAAATTGACTGTAACATCATTTTTTATCTCATATTACTTGTAACCTGTTCTGGAATTGACCATAAAAATATTTTTCCTGTTTCAGGTCATTCTTTTCCTGCCCTGGCCTTGACTGTAATTTTTCTTTTCCTATTTCAGGTCATTCTTTTCTTCTCATAGGCTTGACTGCAATTGTTATTTTCTTGTTTCAGGTCATTCTTTTCTTCTTATAGCCTTGACCGTAATTATCATTTTCTTGTTTCAGGTCATTCTTTTCTTCTCGCAGGCTTGACCGCAATTAGTATTTTCTTGTTTCAGGTCATTTGTTCTATTTATCAAGAGCGTCAAGGTTCTTTTTCAGGTCGATCATTTTATCACGTAGTTCGGCGGCCTGTTCAAAGTTGAGGTCTGCGGCTGCGGCGCGCATTTGTTTTTCTACCTGGGTGATAAGTTTGGTAAGTTCTTTGCGGGTCATGGACTCTGGGTCTTTCTGGAGTCGGACTTCGGTTTCGGCTACTGCTTTGGATACGGCGATGAGGTCGCGGACTGCTTTTTTGATAGTAGTCGGAGTGATTCCGTGTTCTTTGTTATAGGCTTCCTGGATGGTTCGGCGGCGGTTGGTTTCGGTGATGGCTTTGTGCATGGAATCGGTCATGTTGTCTGCGTACATGATTACATGGCCTTCACTGTTTCGGGCAGCTCGTCCGATGGTCTGGATGAGAGAGGTTTCGGAACGGAGGAAGCCTTCTTTGTCTGCATCCAGGATTGCTACCAAGGTGATTTCCGGGATGTCCAGGCCTTCTCGAAGGAGGTTGATTCCTACCAGTACATCAAAGACATCCAGACGCATATCACGGATAATGCGGGCACGTTCTAAGGTATCGATATCGGAATGGAGGTAACGGACTCGGATTCCTACTTCTTTCATATATTCTGTCAGGTCTTCTGCCATTCGTTTGGTGAGAGTGGTGATCAGTATTTTGTGTTTCTTTGACACTTCTTTGTTTACTTCCCCGATCAGGTCGTCAATCTGTCCTTCAATGGGGCGGACTTCTACTTTCGGATCCAGAAGTCCGGTTGGACGGATGATCTGTTCTGCACGGAGGAGTTCATGATCATACTCATATTGTCCCGGAGTGGCGGATACAAACATGACCTGATCCAGTTTGGATTCGAATTCTTCGAAGCTTAAGGGGCGGTTATCTTTGGCTGAAGGAAGCCGGAATCCGTAGTCTACCAGTGTCTGCTTCCTGCTCTGGTCACCGGCGTACATTCCTCCTACCTGAGGTACTGTGATATGAGATTCATCTATAATAAGTAAGAAGTCATCTCCAAAATAGTCCAGCAGTGTGTATGGCGGCTGTCCGGGCTTTAATCCTGACAGATGTCTGGAATAATTTTCGATTCCTGAACAGAATCCGGTTTCTTTCATCATTTCAATGTCGAAATTGGTGCGTTCTGAGATTCGCTGGGCTTCCAGAAGCTTGTCTTCGCTTTTGAAATACTCTACACGTTCTTTTAATTCTTCTTCTATTGCTACAGCTGCTCTCTGGATCTGTTCTGCTGGCACTACATAGTGGGATGCAGGGAAGATGCTGATATGAGAACGCTGGCATTTGATTTCTCCTGTCAGTACATCAATTTCTGAAATACGGTCGATCTCATCTCCGAAAAATTCTACTCTCACGGCTGTATCGGAGCTGTTGGCAGGAAAAATTTCCAGGGTATCTCCACGGACACGGAAGGTGCTTCGGTGGAAGTCCATCTCATTTCTGGTGTACTGAATGTCGATCAGCTCCCGGATTACCTCATCCCTGTCTTTGGTCATTCCCGGACGCAGGGAAATCATCATGTCAAAGAATTCCTGAGGGGAACCCAGTCCGTAGATACAGGAAACGGAGGAAATGACCACTACGTCTTTCCGCTCTGACATTGCGGCTGTGGCAGAGAGACGGAGTTTGTCAATCTCGTCATTGATGGAGGAGTCTTTGGCAATATAGGTGTCTGAAGACGGGACATAAGCCTCCGGCTGATAGTAGTCATAATAGGAGACAAAATATTCCACTGCGTTCTCAGGGAAGAATTCTTTCATCTCTCCGTAAAGCTGTGCCGCGAGAGTTTTGTTGTGGGCGAGGATGAGGGTTGGTTTATTTAGCTGGGCGATGACGTTCGCCATGGTAAATGTCTTGCCGGAACCGGTGACACCCAGTAAAGTTTCGAACTGGTTGCCTTCTTTAAAGCCTCTGACCAGACGTTCAATTGCCTGGGGCTGATCTCCAGTTGGCTTGTACTCGGAATGCAATTCAAAATGATCCATAATATTCTCCTGTTTTAATCAAATTTCACTTATCAAAAATTGAAATATGTTTAATATGGTTATATTTTCAGTATATCATCCCATATAAAAAAAGTACAGAGCAAGCGAATACCTGTTCTGTACTTTAACGTGTCGCGTTACTGTTCACTCTGGCTGCCTAAAACCGAACAAATAGTCTTCTCAACTTTTTCTGCATCAACAGGTTTTGCAATATGTCCGTTCATTCCTTTTGCCAGTGCCTTTTTTCTGTCTTCCTCAAAGGCATTGGCTGTCATGGCTATGATTGGAATAGTGGCTTTGTCTTTATCTGACAGTCCGCGGATCATCTCAGTTGCCCTGTAGCCGTCCATGTTCGGCATCTGGATATCCATAAGGATCAGGTCATAGGTGCCTGCCGGTTTCTGTTCTATCCTTGACACACACTGAACTCCATCCTCAACACGATCAACCATAAGTCCCATATCCTCCAGGATAAACTGTGCGATTTCCGCATTCAGATCATTATCCTCGGCAAGCAAAATATGTTTTCCGCTAATCCTGGTTTCATCCATATCTGAAAATTTTTCCGTAGCCCGTTCATAGTAACTCTTATCAGCAATCCTGTATTCCAGGGTAACTGTAAATTTACTTCCTTCTCCCTGCTTACTTTCTACTTCAATAGTTCCGTACATCATATCAATATACTTCTTTATGATCGGCATTCCCAGACCTGTTCCCGCAATCTTTCCGTCTGTTGTATTTCGTTCCCTGGCAAAAGCCTCAAAGAGAGATGGAAGGAATTCTTCGCTCATTCCGATACCTGTATCAATTACCTGAGTCCGTATCCGCACATAGTCTTTCCTGTCACAGTCAAGCTCTGTGATCCTTATGGTAACTCTTCCCCCTGAAGCTGTATATTTTACCGCATTACTGATCAGATTGAGGAAAATTTCCTTGTTCTTCGTCTCATCGCAGATTACGTGCTCATGCTTGACATCATATTCCATCTTAAGGTGAATACATTTTTTCTCCGCTTCCGCCTGGAAAATTTTGTAAATTCCCTGATAAATATCTCTGATCTTCACATAATCTTCATCCAGTTCCACCTTACCGCTTTCAATCCGGGCCATGTCCAGCACATTATTGATAATAGACAGAAGCAGATTTCCGGACTGTTCCATCTTCTCCTGATAATCCAGAAGTTTCGGATCAGTCAGTTCCCTTTTTATCAGCTCACTGTATCCCAGCAGGGCATTCATGGGTGTCCGGATATCGTGAGACATATTGAAAAGGAACTCTGATTTGGCGGCATTAGCCTTTTCTGCCTGAATCTTGGCTTTTCTCGCTTGTATCAGCAGATAAACTATAATCCATACAATAATCAAGACCACACTTACAAACCAAATGGAAACTACCCGCAGATTATCCTTTATGTATTCTGCCAGAGTAACCTTGCCCGGTGCGTTTTCATATACGTAAAACTGACTGGAAAGTCTGGAAGCAGGCAGAGTCTGAATGGTTTTGTTCAGGATATTCATTAATGTTGTGTTTTCCCTGGTGACCGCAAAGCAGGAAGCGCCGGATTTCGTAAGAAAAATACTGCGCATTTTGCTGTCCTCCAGTGTCTTTAATGACTGTCCTGCCTTCACAACAAAGCAGTCTGCCTCGCCACTTTGAACTGCTTTATCGGCCTCAGCAGATGAGTCGTATTCCTTTATTTTCCAGAATGGATAATTAAAAGAAATATACCACTTCCCCAGCAGGTTATTCCTGCTCACTGCTACTGTATTCTCTTTATTTTCATCAAACTTCTTAACACCGGTGAGTACTGCAACATTAATTTCAAAAACAGTATTTGACAATACAATATCATTCTGCTCAGCTTCATATGGATTCTGGTTCATATGAAAAATCATATCAATCCTGTTATCCTTTAATGCCTGCAGCTCTTTCTCCTGGGATTCAAAACCTGTCAGTTGAAATTCTATGGCTTGTTCACCCAGATAACCGGATACCAGACTAATATAATCGTTAATAATTCCTACCGGTTTCTCTGACTCCGTATCCACAAGGCTGATACCCACATCATTTTTCAGATATCCAATCCGGACCGCCCCATGCTGTTCCAGCCAGTTCTGTTCCTCATCCGTAAGAGTTTCAAGGGAATTTGCAGAGAGATACCTTTTATAAAGATCGTCTGTATAAAAAGGATTCTCCCTCTCTATCTTCTGCATTACCTGATCCAGCTCTTCTTTCAAATCCGGGCGTTTTTTGCTGACTGCAAAATAATTATAGGAGCTACCAATCAGAATAGCAGGAGAAATATCGTCTCTTTCCCACTGTGGAGATTCATTTAAAACAAATCCGTCAATTTCATGATTTTTCAATTTCTGACGAACATCATCTGCACCGGTAATATCAACCTGCTGCGTGTTCACTCCATGACTTTTCTCCCACTCATGGAACATTTCGGCAGGAAGTGCATTCGGCAGCATACCGATTCTTTTTCCATTTAATGTAGTCAGATCTGAAATGGAGATATCTGTATTAGAAGTATCCACATACAGGTAATATTTATCCTCTCCCATAGGCAATTCTGAAAAAAGCATGGAAGTGGAACGTTCCTCTGTATAGGAAATGCCTCCCAGCAGATCGATCTGTCCATTTTTCAGCATACTCATCAGTTCTGCCCAGCTTCCCTCCACATATTCATATTTCCATCCGGTATGCGCAGCTACTGCCTGCTGGTATTCGTAGCTGTAGCCTCTCCTCTGACCGTCTGCTCCTGTGGTATTATAAGTTCCTTCATACCAGCCTACTCTGACTGTTTTGGATTTTGCTTCCTCTGCTGATACAGGAAGGGGAAGCACGGTAATATATAAAATAAAGCATAATAAAATGCAGATATGTCTCTGTACATTTAACTTAAACTTTTTCATATAACTTTCTCCAAATGATTTTGTGTCTATCCGGTGAAGATATCTCAACAGATTATTGCCTTTTTCATTTACTTCACCCGGGTTATAGAAACGTGTAACATGCTTCTGCAGATATCATACCTTATTTTCCGTCATTGCAACAGCCCTATATTTATTTTTTATACCTATTTTTTCAGTTTTCAGATAATCTTTACTTGCCAAAATTCATGGGCTACGACAACCGAATTCGGACAAAATATATCGCAAAGTGGGGCGTGCAGATTGCGGGAATGATTTTTCAGACACGCTCTAATGTGTCGACATGTTAATTCCTGAAACAATCTTGCAGGATAATTCTTTTTATTTCAAGGCGGAGGAAAAAGATGTAGCAGTGGCATAATCATTTGTATGCGAGTCCCCACCCACTGCTTATTGCTTTTCGCAACCTCCGCAGGGGACTTACTTGATTCGGTTAAAGTTACTATTTATTTAAATTTCGTATACAGAAAAAAGCAGCCCACAGACCATGTATGAAGAAAATCTGTGAGCCACCTTTTCTTTTCATCTTAGATGATGTTTATCTTTTTTTATCTTTGAAACAATAAAGAAGAAATCGTACGGTTTTTACTTTTGTAAAACTGAAATGCATTATTTAATAAACTTAACTTCCGGATAAATAGCCTGCTTAGCGGCTTCTTTTCTCTCATTGAAGATAACCTTGTTTTCTTCAAACAGGTTGCGGCCCTGTGCATCGATAGATACGATCAGTGGACCAAATTCTTTTACTTTGTTGCACCATAAGGTCTCAGGCATTCCAAGCTCATCCCAGTGATGTTCTACGATCTTCTCAACCTCTGTTGCAGCTACTACTGCACAGCCAGCCGGGAATACACAGTGGATCGCACCAAATTCTTTGCATGCACGCTCTGTATTCGGTCCCATTCCGCCTTTTCCAACGATTACTCTTACACCTGTAAGCTTAGTAAATTCATACTCAAATTTCTCCATACGCATGGAGGTTGTCGGTCCAACGGAAACCATTTCATAGTCATCTTCTGTTCCCTCAATTTTACGAACGATTGGGCCAGCGTGGAAAATTGCTTTGTCCTTGATATCATATGGAAGTTCTCTTCCATACTCAACCAGACGGCGATGTGCCACATCACGGCAGGTCATCAGCTCTCCGTCCAGCCATACAATATCACCGATTTTGATGTCAGCCAGGTCTTCTTCACTGATTGGTGTAATAAGAACTTTTTTATCTCCTCTGATTTCGATCATGTTTTTTCCCTCCGATTATGCGTTGAATTTCCATGTGGAATGTGTATCACAGGTTACTGTAAGGTCAGAATTTACGGTCAGGTGACCACGGCGGTGTGACCAGCAGCCTACATTTACTGCTACACCGATTGTAGACGGATGACGGGCTGTATTCTCGATATTAACACCCATTACAGAATATTTTCCGCCCATTCCCTGCGGTCCAAGGCCGATTGCATTGATTCCGTCCTCCAGAAGCTTCTCCATTTTTGCTGCATTTGCATTGTCATTGTGAGAACCGATCGGACGCATAAGTGCTTTCTTGGAGTTGAGGGCTGCTGTCTCTACAGATGTTCCTACACCTACACCCACAAGAAGCGGAGGACAAGCATTCAGTCCGTAAGTTGTCATCTGATCAAGAACAAAATCGGTAACGCCTTCATATCCTGCACCTGGCATAAGTACCATTGCTTTTCCCGGAAGAGTACATCCGCCTCCTGCCATGTATGCGTAAATCTCACATTTATCACTGTTTGGAACGATGTCCCACCATACAGTCGGAGTTCCTTTTCCAACGTTTTTCTTGGTGTTGTACTCGTCAAAAGTTTCTACAGAGTTATGTCTTAATGGTGCTGCAAAAGTAGCCTGTACAACAGCTTCTTTCAAAAGGGCTTCCAGCTCGTTGATGTACGGGAAATTAGTTCCGCATTTCAGCCAGAACTGAAGAACTCCTGTGTCCTGGCAGCTTGGGCGGTTCAGCTCTACAGCCAGTCCCTGGTTCTTAGTCATTGTCTCATAAAGTACTTTTGGAAGTGCTGCGCTTTCCTGAGAACCAAGCTCTTCCAGTTTTGTTACTACGTCGTCCGGTAATTTTTTTCCAATGTGGGCAACAAAATCTGCTACCATGTCTGTTAATACTTTAACTCCATTTTCCTTAGTCATGATTTACCTCCTGATCATTCAATGGTTTAGGGTTGTTTGGCTTTTAATTTTGGGTTATTTATCTAAAGCAGCATGTTTTCTGCTTTATTTCTATTGATACATTTACATTAAGCGGAAAATCTTCCGTCTCATATGTTTTATCCTCTCACGGATAGAACGGGAACAGAACAGGCAAAAGGATCATACAGATCACGAAGGATACCAGAATCAACGGTAAACCTGATTTCACGTAATCCTTGAATTTATATCCTCCAAGTCCTACTACCATAGTGTTTGCAGGCATTCCAATCGGTGTTGCATATGCACAGGAGCCTGCGATAACAGTTGCGATAACAACAGCTCTCGGATCCGCACCAAGGTTGTTTGCCAGAGAAACTGCAATTGGGATCATCAGTGCGGTTGTGGCTGTGTTTGACATGAAGTTTGTCAGTGCACAGGTTACAATGAATATTACCAGAAGAAGCACAATCGGGTTCGGGTCTGCACCCAGAAGTCCTACGATCTTATCTGCTATCAGTTCACCGGCACCTGTTGTGTCCAGGGCTTTGGCAAGTGTAAGAGATCCTCCAAAAAGGAATACTACTTTCAGATCAATGGAAGCCAGTGCTTCTTTTTCTGAAAGAACTCCAACCAGCACCAGAATGATTGCTCCGATGCATGCAGAAATCTCAATGCTGACTCCGATCTGTTTCTCAAAAATCATTGCAAGAATCACAAGTATCAGAACTATCAGTGAAACAGTCTGTTTCCATTTCGGTACATCACTGAAATCTTTCTGTTTTTCAACAGTTGCCCCTACAGCCCCTTTTCCATCCGGAAGAAATCTGTATCCAATGAAAACGAAGTAGATAATTCCTACCAGAAGCATCGGGACTCCCACCGGTGCATACATGAAAAAGCTTGTGGAAAGCCCCATTTCCTGAAGTGCGTTTACACCCATCAGGTTTCCGGGTGCACCGATGATGGAAAGATTCCCGCCAAGCGCTGCTGCAAATACCAGTGGCATCAAAAGGCGGCTTCTTGAATAGCCGGATTCATCAGCGATTCCACAGACTACAGGGATCAGCACTGCTGCTGTACCTGTGTTTGATAAGAATCCGGACATCACACCTACGATTACCATGATTGCAATAATCAATGTTCTTTCTGTTCTGGCAAATCTGGTGACCAGACCTCCGATTTTATTTGCCATTCCTGTTTCAAATAGTGCCTGGCCTACTACAAACATGCCAACACAAAGGATTACGTTACTGTTTACATACTGTGAAAACGTTGTAGATACATCCACTACTCCGGTGAGTGTCAATCCGATTGCACAGATCGAAGCTGTAAGCCCAAGTGGTATCTTTTCGAGGATGAAACTAATGATCGTAAACACAAGAAATAACAGTGTGATTGTTTGTTGAGACATTTTATTGATCTCCTTTCACTTTTTCTCTGTGATTTCGTTTTTTATTTTGCTCTTCGCTTTTGTCTTACTTATCCGTCTTTTTTATTAATCTCTCTTGAAAGGTACCGGCCGTGCACGTTTCCTTTGATGAGTTTATTATAAATCATGCACGTATAAAAAAACAAATTAATGGGTTGCATATCCCCATAAAAAATTTTTATAATCTCAATTTTAGCAGGTTTTTTTTATGCAATATTACTATATTAAAAAAAACTTTAGAAATAAATATGGAAATTATGATAGGTATATGGTATTTTTTATTTGAAGATAACTTAAAGCAGTTTCAGAAAATACTGCAATTGCTATAGAAATGACATATAGAACGAACTTAGAGGTATTTACTTATGACACTTAACCAACTCCGTTACTTTTGCACAGCAAGCCGCTGCCACAGTATCACCAAGGCAGCCGAGGAATTATACGTTACTCAGCCCACTGTGTCCGTTGCTATCCGCGACCTGGAAATTGAATTCGGCATCAGCCTTTTCTATAGGAAGGGAAACCGACTGATTCTTACCGAAGAAGGCGAAGAGCTTTATAACAAAGCTACCTACATTCTTCAGTACTGCACCGAGCTTCAGGCAGATTACTCCAGTATGGCGAGAGTAAAGCCCCCTCTTCGTATCGGAATTCCGCCTATGCTGAGCACCGTCTTTTTTCCTGAGCTTCTCATCGCATTTCATGACCAATATCCGGAAATCGCTGTTGTTCTGGAGGAATATGGCTCTGTCCGTGCCTGCAATCTGGTACAGGACGACACTCTGGATCTGGCTCTGGTAAATATGGAACAGTATAATATTGATAAGTTTAACAAGGCTCTCCTTGCCAACGACCAGGTTGTTTTTTGTGTAAGTGATGACCACCGACTGGCAGACAAAGAAGTGGTTACCACAAAAGAAATGTCTAAAGAATCTTTAATCTTTTTCAATGCTGATTCCGTACAGAACCAGTTGTTGAAAACACGTTTCGAAATGGACGGTTACATTCCGGATATCGTCATGCGCAGCAGCCAGATTTATACGATTTTGCAGCTAGTAAAGACCTGTAAATATGGAAGTTTTCTCTATTCCAGCATGACCGACAGATTTGCCTCTTCCGGCATAAAAGGAATTCCCCTCAGTCCACCCATCCGCATAAAGATCGGAATGATATGGAAAAAGGG
>NZ_JBWJVQ010000216.1:0-6562 GCF_056339875.1 Blautia sp. ZXY-1-C6 | reverse complement strand
AGGTCGTACAGGTACTGGCAGAGAATCAGCTTGCCGGAAATGTGGTTGTTGTAGGTCAGGATGGAGATCTTGCAGCCTGTCAGAGAATAGTAGAAGGAACACAGTATATGACTGCTTTTAAACCAATTGAAGATCTGGCAAGAAAAGCAGCGAAATATGCAGTGGAAATGGGTAGTGGAAAGGGAGTTGCAGAACTGGAAGATGTGACAGAAACAGTAAATGACGGAACTTATGAGATTCCTTCCTGCATCCTTGAACCAACTGCAGTGACAAAAGAGAATATAGATAAGGTGATCATTGAAGGAGGTTTCCACCGCAGAGATGAAGTTTATCTGAATGCGGATTACAGTTAAATAAAATATTCAGAGATTATCCGACTGCTTTTGCAGATGTAAGAGTAAATTAGTTGATTGTCTTGAAAAATGCTTGATTTGCAGGCATATTCGCAGGTTTGCAGATTGATTTTACTACTCATTTACTACTTTTAACGAATTGAGCCTTGATATGCAAAAAGCACCTGCGGACTGCCCGGATAGACCGCTGCACCACCTTACGCGGCACGTCGAAAAGAAAAAATAAAATAAGCACCACCTATAAGGCGGCGTTTCTCACTCCTACACAGGAGAACAGGAACGCTGCTTTTTTTATGCCCTCGTGTTACGCAGTAAGGGCAAACAAAGCCTTGATTTATGCGGCTCTTAGAGCGTGGAAATGAGAAAGACAAGGGTTGATACCTTTTCCCCTCAAAACCGCGTTTCTACTGCGTAACAAATCCAACGAAAAGGAGTGACGAAGCTATGGCAGTTTTCCGCGTGGAAAAGAACAAAGGTTATACCGTTATGAGCAACCACCATTTACGCAACAAGGAGCTTTCCTTAAAGGCAAAGGGCTTGTTGTCGCAAATGCTCTCACTTCCCGAAGATTGGGACTACACCCTTGCAGGACTGTCCCTTATCAACCGGGAAAAGATTGACGCTATCCGGGAAGCAGTACGGGAACTGGAAAATGCCGGATATATACAGCGTTCAAGGGAACGTGATGAGAAAGGATGCTTACGCGGTACAACGTATGTTATCTATGAGCAGCCGCCTAAGTTGGATTTACCTACATTGGAAAAACCAACATTGGATAATCCAACATTGGAAAAGCCTATGTTGGAAAAACCTACGTTGGAAAATCCAACGCAATTAAATAAAGAACTATTAAAGACTAACTTACCAACAAAAGAAAAATTAAATACAGATATATTAAGTACCCATTCCATTCCTTTCCATTCCCTAAATCCCTTTCCCTTAGAGGACGCGGCACAGCCGCCGGAACGGAAGCGAAAGGAAACGACAGACGCATATCGCGTGTATGAGGAAATCATCAAGGACAATATCGAGTACGACTATCTGATACAGGACAGATACCTTGACCGGGACAGGATAGAGGAAATCCTTGCCCTTATTCTTGAAACCGTCTGCACCAAACGAAGAACAATCCGTATCGCCGGGGACGACCACCCGGCAGAGCTTGTAAAAGCAAAATTTATGAAACTGAACAGCGAACATATCCGCTTTGTACTGGACTGTATGCAGGAAAACACCACCAAAATCCGCAACATCAAGCAGTACATGAAAGCTGCCCTTTTCAATGCCCCGTCTACGATTGGCAGCTATTACACGTCCCTTGTATCTCACGATATGTACGGCGGGCGCACTATCCAGTCGGCAAGAAGCAAGGGCATACCCGATTACACCTGCAACGAGGGCGAAAGCCTGTAAACCAACCTAAAGGAGGATTTTATGATGACACAGAGAACAGGAGCTTTGATTTTTGATGAAACCGCTGACCGCTACGACATTCGCTTTGACGTAAACGACTATTACGGGGGTTTGCATTGCGGCGACTGCATGGAGGTCTTTGTGCGGGGCAAATGGAAGCCTACCCGTATGGAGTACGGGGACAACTGGTATCTTGTAGGTATTCGGGCGGCAGACCTTTCCGGGCTGCGGGTACGGATTTAACAGGGCGGCGTGAAAGCGGACGCTCTTTTTTTCATGCCCGCCCCGCTTCCCGGCGGCGGGCATACCACCATAGAACACGAAAGGAGGACACCCATTGCAGGAGGAAACCAACGAAAAGACCATAGCCCTTTACATCAAGACCGGGAAGCTGACGGCGCAGCAGCTCCAAAAGGCTATGAAAGCCCTGCTTGCACAGATGAAAAAGCAGCATGACAGACAGAAAATCCCGCATGGAAAGCAGACCCTAAAGCAGCTTATGAAGCAGAACGCGGGCGTTTCCAACATTGAAATCACAAAGGACAATATCAAAGCCTTTGAGAGTACGGCGAAAAAATACGGGATTGACTTTGCCCTAAAGAAAGACAGCACCGAAACCCCGCCCCGCTATCTTGTGTTTTTCAAGGGACGGGACGCGGACGCACTGACCGCAGCTTTCAAGGAGTTTTCCGCAAAGAAACTGACGCAGGAACAAAAGCCCCCTATCCGAAAGCTGATTGTTTCCCTCAAAGAAAAGGCGGCGGCTCTGAACACACAGCGGGACAAAGTAAAAAACAAAGACAGGGGGATTGCAAGATGAACGCTATCAACTGGAAAAAACTGCTGCTTCCCAACATTCCCTATCTGTTCTTTGTGTATCTTTTTGATAAAGTCGGGCAGGCGGTACGCCTTTCGCCGGGGGCTGACCTGTCCGGCAAGGTGTTGTCGCTTGGGGAGGGATTTTCTATGGCTTTTGCAAACCCGCTTCCGAGTTTTGCCCCTATGGATTTGCTTATCGGTATTGCGGGGGCTGTCCTTATCCGGCTTATGGTGTACTTCAAAGGCAAGAACGCGAAGAAATACCGGAAAGGTATCGAATACGGCTCTGCCCGTTGGGGGACTGCCGAAGATATTAAGCCCTACACCGACCCGGTATTTCAGAATAACGTGCTGCTGACGCAGACGGAACGGCTTACCATGAACAGCCGCCCGAAGCAGCCGAAGTATGCAAGGAATAAAAATATCCTTGTTATCGGGGGAAGCGGCAGCGGAAAGACGAGATTTTTCGTGAAGCCCAACTTAATGCAAATGCACAGCAGCTACGTTGTAACCGACCCGAAAGGAACGGTTTTAGTCGAGTGCGGGAAGCTCTTACAGCGGGGCGGCTACCGGATAAAAGTGCTGAACACGATTAACTTCAAAAAAAGCATGAAATACAATCCCTTTGCCTATCTCCGCAGCGAAAAAGACATTTTGAAACTGGTAAATACCTTGATTGCCAACACCAAAGGGGACGGGGAAAAAGCCGGGGAGGATTTTTGGGTAAAATCGGAACGGCTCTTTTACTGCGCCCTTATCGGCTACATTTGGTACGAAGCCCCGGAGGAAGAAAAGAACTTCACGACGCTGCTTGAAATGATAAATGCGTCGGAAGCCCGCGAGGACGACCCGGAATTTCAGTCCCCCGTTGACCTTATGTTTGAACGGTTGGAGGAAAAAGACCCGGAACACTTTGCCGTCCGGCAGTATAAGAAATTCCTGTTATCTGCGGGAAAGACACGAAGCTCTATCCTCATTTCCTGCGGTGCGCGGCTTTCCCCTTTTGACATTAAGGAACTGCGCGACCTTATGGAAACTGATGAAATGGAGCTTGACACCATAGGCGACCGTAAGACCGCTCTGTTTGTCATTATCAGCGACACCGACGATACTTTTAACTTTGTGGTATCAATCCTTTACACACAGCTTTTCAATCTCCTTTGCGACAAGGCAGATAATGAATACGGCGGCAGGCTGCCCGTCCATGTGCGCTGTCTGTTAGACGAATTTGCAAATATCGGGCAGATACCGAAGTTTGAAAAGCTCATAGCCACCATACGAAGCCGGGAAATCTCCGCGTCGATTATCTTACAGTCGCAAAGCCAGTTAAAGGCAATCTATAAGGACAACGCCGATACCATCAGCCGGCAACTGCGACACCACCCTTTTCTTGGGCGGCAAGGAGAAAACCACCCTCAAAGAAATGTCGGAAATCTTCGGGAAAGAAACCATTGACAGCTTCAACACTTCCGAGAACCGGGGGCGCGAGGTATCGCATGGGCTGAACTATCAGAAGTTAGGCAAGCAGCTTATGACGGAAGATGAAATTGCAGTCATGGACGGCGGGAAATGTATCTTGCAGCTACGAGGGGTGCGCCCGTTCTTCTCTGATAAGTATGATATTACAAAGCATCCCAACTATAAATACCTGTCCGACTATGACAAGAAAAATACCTTTGATATGGAAAAGCATTTAAGGCGCAGACCCGCCCTTGTGAAGCCGGACGAAC
Organism: Blautia sp. ZXY-1-C6; assembly: GCF_056339875.1. Taxonomy (NCBI): domain Bacteria; kingdom Bacillati; phylum Bacillota; class Clostridia; order Lachnospirales; family Lachnospiraceae; genus Blautia; species Blautia sp. ZXY-1-C6. The sequence goes on along the minus strand of NZ_JBWJVQ010000216.1, from coordinate 2,247 downwards.
CCTTTGACTATTACGAAATCAGTGAAGCAGATTTGCAGGAGGACACCGACCATGAATAGACGTATCCGAAAGAAAAAGGATAAGAAAATCACAGAAGCCATAAACGGGCTTATTTTCATTGCCGAGCGACGGGAGCAACAGCGACAGACAGCTATCCGGCAGTTTGTAAAACGGTGTGAAGCCCTGTATGAGCAGCAGCGAAAGGAGGAATTGACGCAGTAACAAAGAAACAGACAACTTACAGAATACGCGCCCCTACTGGAAAATCCATAACGCCCATACTTAAAAACTGAATACCGCCGCGCGGCAGACACATAGGCAGCGCGGGGACTTATGACCGCGGCAGTTACAAAACTGACCGCCGTTTTTTATGCCCTTTTATGGGGCAAGCCGCATTTGCGGCAGAAAGGAGCTTTATGGAATTTTTTAACTCTGCTATCGACGTATTACAGACCCTTGTTATCGCACTGGGCGCAGGCTTAGGCATTTGGGGCGTTATCAACCTCTTAGAGGGATATGGAAACGACAATCCGGGTGCAAATGCTCATGTGCGGTAAAGTAATAAAAAGATTTAGGTAGCCGCCTTAACTATTCCTAAATAAGATAATATGCACAGTATTTTCTCGTAAATAGAAAATAAATTATTGCATTTTACCAATTATTATGTTAAAATGACAATGTAACAAAGAGCTATGTATTTTTAAGGAAAGGGAGGAACTTATGAATTTAAGAAAATCTATTTTAGCACTTTCAGTAGTAGCTGGAATTGTAGCTGCTCCAATGACTGTATTTGCCGCTCATACTCATAGTTGGGGTTCTCCCCAGTACTATGGATATGAAGATGAAATGCCTGGTATATATGATGACTGGGATAAATGTGCGACACGTCATGTATATAATTACAAACAATGTTTAATTTGTGGAGAAGTAAGCATTTATGAAGTTGAGACGATTGAAATGTCTCACAAATGGGTGAATGGTGCATGTGTATATTGCAACAAAGGTTACGCGAAAGAGATAAATTAACATAGTATCATTACCGGCAAGTTTATAATCAAAAAATAGAAAGCATTGAGAATATTTCATAATTTCTTGAAAGTACTCTCAGTGCTTTCTTTGATAATATGAAAGGAGAAATAAATGCAAAAAAAACAACTTTCTGTATTAGTACTAATTATTTTATGCTTTTTATTAGGATGTAACAGAGAAACACCAAAAGATGAATCTCAACAAAATTATGAAGATGAATCTAATATTTCTAAAACAAATGGAGAAGAACTTGTAAATATAAACAGTGAATTGTTAGGTTCGACTCCTTTTGATATCCAAATCGATAAAACAGCATTGCAGACTAGAAAAGAAACAGAAACAGAAGTTACAATAAAGACAAATTTAACAGACTGGGGTTATACTGTTTCTTCTGAAAAAGGGAAAATATCTGATATAAATAAAAATTCATTCATATATATAGCACCTAAAGATGAGAGGGATGATACTATAAAAATACAATTATCGGACTATGAAAATGGCATATCATATGAATATACAATTCCACTTATTTTTGCGGGAAACAATGAACATTCTTTAGATAAATTCAAGGAAAATCTTTCAAGATTACCTAATAGTTAGTAAAGAGTCGATAGACTAAAGTACCACCATCCTCTTTTATTTCAACTGAATATCCATCCCGCCGCACCGCAGCGGCACATGAAGCAGTAAATCCGAAAAAGATTTGCTGCTTTTTTTGCGTCCATTTTTGGCAAATTTCCAAAAGTTCCGTATTAGACAGTGAAACCAAAAAAGGCTGCCATTTTTTTCAGACAGCGGGCAAAACGCAGCTTCCGAAACGCCTTATTGTCGGGAAAGACCGAGCCGCCGGAAAAGTTCTTGCCGGAAAGTCCGTCCATTCTGCTCTTTTGTGGTTTGTAGGGAGTAAGGGAAAAACGCCAGCCCGCAGCCTTTTATAAAAAAAGCTGGTTATAGATTTTCTGAAAAAGTGGCAGTAGCAAGTGAACGGCAGGCCGGCAGTTTCTTAGAGCAAGATTCTACCGAGGTGCCAAAATTCGCTTATCGCTCATTTTGCCCCTGCGGGAATCTTGTTGGGGAGTGCCTTCCCCAAACCCTGCTTATGCGGCTTGCGCCGCTGAAAAACCCCTCAAAATATTTTTCGGATTTTTCAAAAACAGTTCCGCTTCACACCCTGTTTTTCTCCTATTAGTGAGAGGACACCACGCACAGAAAGGAGGT
>NZ_JBWJVQ010000215.1:0-3271 GCF_056339875.1 Blautia sp. ZXY-1-C6 | reverse complement strand
CGCCGGAGCGAGCCGCAGCGCAGAAAGGAGCAGAGCCATGAACGGTAATATCCCCCGCATGGACTACCGCCAGTACCGGGCAGCCCGCCGCCTTGTGCATGAGTGCTGCAACTATGACAGCGGGAACTGCCTGCTGTTGGAGGACGGCGAGCCTTGCGTGTGTGTACAGAGTATCAGCTATTCGCTGCTCTGCCGCTGGTTTACCGCCGCTGTCCTGCCCCTTGATGAAGCACTGGAAGCCGCCCTCTTGCGCCGGGGAAGCCGGAAACGCTGCGCTGTCTGCGGGGCGTTCTTCTTCCCAAAATCCAACCGGGGGAAATACTGCCCGGACTGCGCCGGACGCATGAAGCGGATAAACGCCGCCAAACGGAAGCGGAAACAAAGGGAGAAATGTCACGCTTTAGGGCATTTCAAACCCGCATAAATCAAGGCTTTTTTGGAGGGTGTCAAAGGGTGCGTGATACATTTATCCTTTTCCCTTAAAAACGCCCCCTAAAAGCGTAACAGAACCCACAGACAGACACCACAAGGAGGTGAACCCTATCGCTGATTATATGACCGCAGGAACGGAGCTGCCCGCTTACCTGCCTTACCCCCGTTTCCTGCTGGAAACAGACCTATCCCACACCGCAAGAGAGTTATATGCGCTGCTGTTAGACCGTTCCACCCTTTCGCAGAAGAACGGCTGGCAGGACAGCGAGGGACGGACATACATTGTCTACCCCATAGCAGAGATAGCGGAAATGCTGGATAAAGGCTGCACCACCATAAAGGGCGCACTGAACGAACTGGACGCTGCCGGGCTGCTGGAACGCAGACGGACGGGCTTTTCTGCCGCCAACCGTCTGTATGTGAAAGTGCCGCCTATCCCAGTGGTACAGTTTTCCGACCAACTGACGGACGGGAAAACCGCCCCTCATAAGGGCGGGAAACCGACCAACTGACAGCCGGAAAACTGACCTTATGACGGTCGGAAAACCGTCCCCTAACCAAACTAATATAAACAACCTAATAGAGAGCCAAACAAAAGGAGCGAGTGAGGGGCAGCCCCCCGCCGCTTATGGCAGATATAAAAATGTATTTCTTTCTGACACAGAACTTTTGGAGCTGGAACAGGACTTCCCCGGCAAGTGGGAGTATTACCTTGACCGCCTTTCCTGCCACATCGCTTCCACCGGGAAGCAGTACCAGAGCCATGCAGCCACCATTTACAAGTGGGCGCAGGAGGACGCTGCCAAAGAGAAGCCAAAGAAAGGCATACCGGACTATTCATTCAAGGAGGGAGAAAGCCTATGACCGATACAATCCACAACACCATACTGCCTATGACCGACACCACAGCCGAGCCGGAGGATTACACCGGGGAGGACGGGCTTTTATACTGCGGCAAATGCCGGAAACCCAAAGAAGCCTATTTCCCGGAGGGCAAGACCTTTTTCGGGCGTGACCGCCACCCGTCAGAGTGCGACTGCCAGCGGGCAGCCCGTAAGGAACGGGAAGCCGCCGAGAAGCGGCGCAGCCACCTTGAAACGGTGGAACGGCTGAAACGGCAGGGCTTTACAGACAAGACCATGCAGGACTGGACATTTGCCAACGATAACGGCAGCTGCCCGCAGATGAAGAACGCCGCCGGATATGTGGCACGCTGGGAACAGATAAAGGACGGGAACTACGGGCTGCTCTTGTGGGGCAGGGTAGGCACTGGGAAAAGCTATTTTGCCGGGTGTATTGCAAACGCCCTCATGGAGCAGGAAGTCCCGGTGTGCATGACAAACTTTGCAGCAATATTAAACGACCTTGCCGCCAGCTTTGCGGGCAGGAACGAATATATTTCCCGCCTTTGCAGCTTCCCCCTGCTCATCATTGACGATTTTGGAATGGAGCGTGGCACAGAATACGGTCTGGAACAGGTCTACAATGTGATTGACAGCCGCTACCGGAGCAGGAAGCCGCTGATTGTGACGACCAACCTCACGCTGGAGGAATTGCAGCACCCGGAGGACACCGCCCACGCCCGGATTTATGACCGCCTGCTTGAAATGTGTTCCCCTCTCTGCTTTACCGGGGAGAATTTGAGGAAAGCCGCCGCACAGGGAAAAATGGAACAGCTGAAACGGCTGCTTGCCGGAAAGGAGATTTGCCTATGACCGACACCCAGAGAAACAAACGCCCTGCCCGCCGCCCGGACTGCGTGACCGAAACGAGGATAGGCAACACAATCCTTGTGGTGTCTGGCTTTTTCAAGGAGGGGGCGACCGACACCGCCGCTGACAAGATGATGAAAGTGCTGGAAGCAGAAGCCGCCGCCGGATATTTGACCTGTGATAAGCCTGATTGAAAAACCGTCATTTTTACCGACCGTAAAGAAGCAGATTTGACGCTTTTGCCGCTATACAGACAGCCGCCCCATGTGGTACAATCAAGGTACGGAATAGTGGGGCTGGCTGTCGGAAACGGAGGAATTTATGTTAAGACAGACCACCCAGCAACTCATTACCGCCCTTTACCCAAGACTGTCCCATGAGGACGAGCTGCAAGGCGAGAGCAATTCCATTTCCAACCAAAAGAGGATTTTGGAAACCTATGCCAAACAGAATGGATTTTCTAATCTGCGCTGGTACACCGACGACGGTTATTCCGGTGCGAACTTTCAAAGACCCGGATTTCAAGCCATGCTTGCAGACATTGAAGCAGGGAAAGTCGGGACAGTTATCGTCAAGGATATGTCGAGGTTAGGGCGAAACTACTTACAGGTGGGAATGTACACAGAAATGATTTTCCCACAGAAAGGTGTCCGCTTCATCGCTATCAATGACGGAGTGGACAGCGCACAGGGGGAAAATGATTTTGCCCCGCTGCGGAACATTTTTAACGAATGGCTGGTGAGAGATACGAGCAAGAAAATCAAGGCAGTAAAACGCTCTAAGGGCATGAGCGGAAAGCCCATCACAAGCAAGCCCGTCTATGGCTACCTCATGGACGAGGACGAAAACTTTATCATTGACGAGGAAGCCGCCCCGGTGGTACGGCAGATTTACAGCCTTTGCCTTGCCGGGAACGGTCCGACCAAGATAGCCCGTATGCTGACCGAGCAGCAAATCCCCACGCCGGGGACGCTGGAATACCGCAGGACGGGCAGCACCCGCCGCTACCACCCCGGCTATGAGTGCAAGTGGGCGACCAATACCGTGGTTCATCTGCTGGAAAACCGGGAATATACGGGCTGTCTGGTAAACTTTAAGACCGAGAAGCCGTCCTACAAGCTGAAACA
>NZ_JBWJVQ010000214.1:0-11904 GCF_056339875.1 Blautia sp. ZXY-1-C6 | reverse complement strand
ACCTCTGAAAGAGGATATTGGCAGAGTGAAAATTCCCCGGATGCTGAAAAAACGATTTGGAGAAAACCTGCAGGTAGAGCTGGTAAAAGCGGAACCGATTTTCCGGATGACCTTACCGAATATGATCTGATCATCCAGTGCGGAGCATGCACGTTTAACCGGAAATATGTGATGTACCGCATCGACAGGGCAAAGAAGCAACAGGTACCTGTGACCAATTACGGGATAACCATCGCACATCTTACCGGAATACTGGATCATGTGGCATTGCCGGAATGATGATTCCAATCCCGAAAAATAACAGATATTAACAAATACATAAAGACTGCTGTACAGTTAGATTACTGTATGGCAGTTTTATTGTTATATTACAGGAAATTAATCCTGCTAATCCTGCAAGCAGGATTCTTTTTTATAAATAATTGCTTCACAATTTGGATGAATTTCGCAAAATTTTCATGAAGATATTGAACAAGCAGCCTATGTTAGTTTATACTAACTTACAGTTAGAGAGGGTTAACCATACCCAAAGTATTATCAATGCCCGATTATCAGGCAAGGGATAAATACTTTCCAATCCCCATATTAATATATCTAAAAGAACAAAAGGAGGATAATACATGAGTATTGTAATCGTAGGCGGACATGACAGAATGGTAGGACAGTATAAAAAAATCTGCAAATCTTATAAATGCAAATGTAAAGTATTTACACAGATGGAAGCCGACTTCGGAAAAAAGATAGGATGTCCGGATCTTCTGGTACTTTTTACAAATACTGTATCCCATAAGATGGTAAAATGCGCACTGGACGAGGTTGGCGCTTCTACAGATATTGTGCGCTGCCATACCAGCAGCAGCGGAAATGCACTCAACGGTATTCTCGAAGCACGTTGCTGATAAAATACTTTTCTTGTATATATTGCATAATATAGTGATAAATTAATGAAAAAAATTATTAATGTTTTAAACTGAAAAACTTTATCATTAAAAATTTCAATAAAGTTATTGACATCTAACCGAAATTAGAATACACTAACCACATGATAAAGATAATGTTTATCACTTATTAAATGCAAAGGAAGGGATGAAGAAATGCCGTTATCAATGGTAAATGCAGGTGAACCTTTTACAATCAAAAGGATCGGAGGCAAAGAAGAAGTGAAGAGACATCTTGAGGAGCTCGGCTTCGTAGTAGGAGGAGTTGTCACGGTTGTTTCTGAGATTAACGGAAGCCTGATCGTTAATGTTAAAGAATCCAGGGTTGCCATTGGAAAAGATATGGCAAGCAAAATTATGGTCTGAACCATAATTTCTTCCTGAAAGAAAAATAAAATTCCAGAGCGTATAGATTGTGGAAATGATTTTTCAGACACGCTCCGGGAAAGAAGGGAAAGAAACTTGAAGACATTAAAAGAAGTTCATGTTGGAGAGACCGTTAAAGTCCAGAAACTTACCGGTGAAGGTCCGGTCAAGAGAAGAATCATGGATATGGGAATCACTAAAGGCGTGGAAATTTATGTAAGAAAAGTTGCACCTCTGGGAGATCCTGTAGAAGTAACTGTAAGAGGATATGAATTATCCTTACGTAAAGCAGATGCCGAAATGATTGTAGTGGAATAATTTTTTTGACATCATGTTAGGTCTTTCTAACAATTAGCCTTGTCTAATAGTTAACGAAAATTAAGTATTAGTGATGACTAATAACTGTTGAGAATGATAAATGATATCAGCAGTAGAAAGATTGGATAAAGCGATCAAAATAAAAGTGATCAAGAAATCAGAGGAGAGAGATTATGTCAGTAAAAATTGCACTCGCAGGTAATCCGAACTGCGGTAAAACGACATTATTCAATGCACTGACCGGCTCAAATCAGTTTGTAGGTAACTGGCCAGGTGTAACTGTCGAGAAAAAAGAGGGTAAGCTGAAGGGACACAAGGATGTGGTCCTCACTGACTTACCTGGTATTTATTCTTTATCACCATATACACTTGAAGAGGTAGTTGCAAGAAATTACATTCTTCAGGAAAAACCGGATGCGATCATCAATATCGTTGATGGTACCAATATTGAACGTAACCTGTATCTTACAACACAGATTCTGGAACTTGGGATTCCGGTCATCATGGCAGTCAACATGATGGATATCGTTGAGAAAAACGGTGATACAATACATATTGATAAACTGAAAAAGAAACTTGGCTGTGAAGTTGTTACTATTTCTGCTCTGAAGGGAACTGGAATCACAGAAGCTGCAAACAAGGCAGTTTCCATTGCCCAGAGCCACCGGAAAGTAACACCTGTCCATGAATTCTGCGATAAAGCAGAAGAGATCATCGGAGCAGTTGAGAATAAACTGACCGGTGTGGTACCGGAAGAACAGAAGAGATTCTTCGCAATCAAGCTTCTTGAAAGAGATGACAAGATCATTGAGCAGATGAATACATCCGTAAATGTATCTGCCGAGATCAAAGAAATGGAAAATGAGTTTGACGACGATACAGAAAGTATTATCACAAATGAGAGATATGTTTATATTTCTTCTATCATTGGTCAGTGTGTGACTAAGGCAAGAAAAGATAAGCTTTCCACATCTGATAAGATCGACCGTATTGTTACCAACAGATGGCTGGCACTGCCGATCTTTGCAGTTGTAATGTTTATCGTATATTATGTATCTGTAACTACAGTTGGTGCTTTCGTAACTGACTGGACAAACGATGTTCTGTTTGGTGAGATCATTCCTCCGGCAATTGAATCAGGGCTGAATGCGATTGGCTGTGCAGCATGGTTACAGGGACTGATCCTTGATGGTATTGTAGCCGGTGTGGGAGCTGTTCTCGGTTTCGTACCTCAGATGCTTGTACTGTTTGCATTCCTTGCATTCCTTGAGTCCTGTGGTTACATGGCTCGTGTAGCATTCATCATGGACAGAATTTTCCGTAAATTCGGTCTTTCAGGTAAATCCTTCATTCCAATGCTTATCGGCAGTGGATGCGGTGTTCCAGGTGTTATGGCTTCCCGTACGATCGAGAATGACCGTGACAGAAAGATGACAATCATGACAACTACATTCGTTCCCTGCGGAGCTAAACTTCCGATCATTGCCATGATCGCAGGTGCATTCTTCGGAAACAGCGGATGGGTTGCAACAAGTTGTTACTTTGTCGGTATTGCAGCAATTATCTGCTCCGGTATCATCTTAAAGAAAACAAAAATGTTTGCCGGTGATCCGGCTCCGTTCGTTATGGAGCTTCCTGCATACCACTGGCCAACAGTCAGCAATATCTTAAGAAGTATGTGGGAAAGAGGCTGGTCCTTCATTAAGAAAGCCGGAACAATCATCCTTCTTTCAACAATCATTCTGTGGTTCTTAATGAGCTTCGGATGGGAAGGCGGAAGCTTCGGTATGGTTGAAGAACTTAACGAGAGTATCCTTTCTAAGATCGGTACAGCAATCGCATGGATCTTTGCACCTCTTGGCTGGACAAAAGCCGGCGAAGGATGGAAGATGGCAGTTGCAGCTGTTACAGGTCTGATCGCAAAAGAGAATGTAGTAGCTACATTTGGTATGCTTTATGGATTCGCAGAAGTTGCAGAAGACGGTGCTGAGATCTGGGGTAACCTGGCAGCAGCCATGACACCGATCGCAGCTTACGGCTTCCTGGTATTCAACCTTCTTTGTGCTCCTTGCTTCGCAGCTATGGGTGCGATCAAGAGAGAGATGAACAATACAAAATGGTTTTTATTTGCAATCGGATATCAGTGTGGACTTGCATATCTTGTGTCTCTGTGTATCTATCAGATCGGTACACTGGTTACAGGCGGCGGTTTCGGTATCTGGACAGTGGTTGCATTCGCAATTATCATCGGATTTTTATATCTGCTGTTCAGACCTTATAAGGAAAGCGGCAGCCTTAATGTAAAGGTAAAGGGTATGGCAAAAGCCAGATAAAACAGTAATAAGATCAGAGCCTGCGTCCCATCTGGTGGTGCGGGTTCTGATAAACAGAATTGCAACTGTTTCATACCTTTTTCATCGCGGAGCGTGTTACTGAGAACGAAGTGAACAGTAACGTATCTTCACAGTTAGTGGACTGCTGATTATCAGATTGCAGTATAGTGATTATATGTGTATGATAATGATATAAAGCAGGAGGTGTCATTTATGGGAACATTGATTGTAGGAGCAATTTTGATTTTAATTGTCGGACTGATCATAAGAGGAATCGTCAGAGACAAAAAAAGCGGCAAGTCATCATGTGGCGGAGACTGCAGCCACTGCAGAGGGTGCCATTGAGAATCAGGCATATTACTGAAACCTGATGCCAAACAGCAGCCATATGTCAGGAAACAGAAATTAACAAGCGGAAGGATGATGTGATTTTGGGAGCAGCAGCATTACAGAGACAGGAAAATTGTAAAGAGCCCAATTACCAGAGAACCCGAATGCAGAAAGATGTTGTAATCCAGGAATTAAAGAAGCGAGGATGCAGGATTACCAAACAGAGAAGAATGCTGTTGGAAGTCATTCTTGAAAATGAGTGTTCCTGCTGTAAAGAAATCTATTACAATGCATCCCGCCTGGATCCGGGCATCGGATCAGCTACGGTTTACCGTATGGTAAATCTTTTGGAAGAAATTGGTGCGATCAGCAGAAGAAATATGTATAAAATCGTGAGAAATCCGGATTGTAAAGATGAAAGTGTATGCACCATTGAGCTAGATGATAATACAGTCCAGAAATTATCAAAAGACAGTTTTAACAATGTAGTTCTGACAGGACTGAAGGCCTGTGGATACATTGACAAACAGGAAATCGAGCGGATGTTCGTAAATTCCTGTGATTTTAAACATTGAAAACAAGTAAAAATTTAAATAGAGAACGAACTGATGACCGCCGGGAAATACTGAAGAGTATAATTTCCGGTGGCTTTCTTATATTTCTTCAGTTTTTTACTCTCTTTTGGCAATACGGTTTCCGGTAACCTTCTTAACATGTCTGAAATGAGAACATTTCTCAACAAGAAGAAAAAAGTAGAAATATAGAAATTTTGGCTGTATAATACATGAAATATAAATAAGCTGATGTCGCAATAATGCGTTTGCCCATCATATTTATCTGAAAACAGTTCATAACTGTTCAGCACCGAAAGGATGCTGAGTGGTTACAATAAATTAAAAATCACAACAGGAGGATACATCAATGATTAAATTTGACGGTAAAAAAACAGGAATCTTTGCAGCAGGAGTAGCTTTCGGTACAGCAGGTATCAAGATTCTTACAAGTAAAGATGCAAAGAAATTATACACAAACTGCACAGCAGCCGTTTTACGTGCAAAGGCATGTGTAATGAAAACAGCTTCCGCAATTCAGGAGAATGCTGAGGATATTTATGCAGAAGCACAGCAGATCAACGAAGACAGAGCAGCAGCTGAGGAAGTGGTAGAAGATACAGCTGACGAAGCAGCAGAAGAAACAGAAGAGACAACAGATTTCAAAGAAGAGACAGAAGAAACAGAAGAAGGCAGCGAGGAATAATGAAATTTGCTATTAAGCATGAAATAAAAGGACGAATTCGTATCCACCTTGCGCAGAAACACATGACCTACAGACAGGCGGATATTCTGCAGTGTTATCTGGAGAAAGAGGAAAATATCAGCAAGGCATCGGTTTATGTAAGAACTCAGGATGTCGCTGTTGTCTATACCGGCAGCAGAGATGGGCTGATTCGTTTACTGAGCAGATTTTCCTATGAAACTGCTCAGGTATCTGAATCAGCACTTGAGAATTCCGGACGTGAATTAAACGAAACCTATAAAGAAAAACTGATCAACTCTGTAGTAATGCGTACATTAAATAAAATGTTTCTGCCATATCCGGTACGTGTAGCGATCACTACAGTGAAATCAGTGAAATACATTTATCATGGTGTACGTACTTTGATGAATGGAAAACTGGAGGTACCTGTTCTGGATGCAGCAGCAATCGGTGTATCTATGCTCCGCGGTGACTTCAATACTGCAGGTTCCACCATGTTCCTGCTTGGAATCGGTGAGATCCTTGAGGAATGGACACATAAGAAATCCGTCAATGACCTTGCAAGAAGCATGTCTATCAATGCAGAGAAAGTATGGTTTGTAAATGAAGACGGACAGGAGGTTCTTATATCTGCTTCTTCTGTTAAAGCAGGTGATACTGATACGCGTACATATGGGTAATGTGATTCCGTTTGACGGAGATGTTGCAGCAGGAGAAGCAATGGTCAACCAGACTTCTCTGACAGGTGAATCTGCGCCTGTACGTAAAGCAGAAGGCAGCTTTGCCTATGCAGGAACTGTTCTGGAAGAGGGCGAACTCACTGTTAAGGTTAAAGAAGCAGCAGGTTCCAGCCGCTATGAGAAGATCGTCAACATGATCGAGGATTCTGAGAAGCTGAAATCCTCTGTGGAAAGTAATGCAGAACATCTTGCAGACAGACTTGTGCCATACACTCTTGCAGGTACAGGGATAACTTATCTGCTTACCAGAAACATGACGAAAACCCTTGCGGTACTTATGGTAGATTTCTCCTGCGCACTGAAGCTTGCCATGCCTGTTTCCGTATTATCCGCTATACGTGAGGCAAGTACTCACAGTATTACTGTAAAGGGCGGTAAATATATGGAAGCAATGGCTGATGCCACGACTATTGTATTTGACAAGACAGGTACACTTACAAAAGCAAAGCCTGTAGTTTCAGATGTGGTATCTTTCAGTGAAGAGCTGAGTTCAGATGAGCTTCTGCGTATTGCAGCATGTATGGAGGAACATTTCCCTCATTCCATGGCAAGAGCAGTTGTCAATGCAGCTAAAGAGAAACATCTTGTTCATGAGGAAATGCATTCAAAAGTAGAATATATCGTAGCTCATGGTATTTCTACAACTATTGAAGGCAAAAAGGCAGTGATCGGAAGCTGGCATTTCGTAATGGAAGATGAAAAGTGTGTAATTCCGGAAGGAATGGAAGACAGATTTGAACACCTGCCATTAGAATGTTCTCACCTGTATCTTGCAATCGAAGGAAAACTTGCAGCAGTTATCTGTGTAGAAGATCCGCTTCGTGAAGAGGCTGCAGATGCAGTACGTGAATTAAAAGAAGCCGGCATTACAAAAGTCGTAATGATGACCGGTGACAGTGAACGTACAGCAGCAGCTATTGCGAAACGTGTAGGCGTAGATGAATATTACTCCGAAGTTCTGCCGGAAGATAAGGCATCTTTTGTAGAGAAAGAAAAAGAACTGGGGCATAAAGTTATTATGATCGGTGATGGGATCAATGATTCACTGGCACTTTCTTCTGCAAGTGTGGGAATTGCTATCAGTGATGGCGCAGCTATTGCACGTGAGATTGCAGATGTTACAATTTCTGCAGATAATCTCCATGAGATTGTTACGTTAAAGAGACTGAGTACAGCGCTGATGAAGCGTATCCATAATAATTACAGAACTATTATCGGTATAAACGGTGGTCTGATCGCACTTGGAGTTACAGGTATCATTATGCCTACAACATCTGCACTGCTTCATAACATGTCAACACTGACTATCAGTTTAAGAAGTATGAGAAATCTTCTTCCAAAAGAAGAGGAAGCATAAAGATAACCATAAAAAACCATATCCGGGATTTCATGATAAAGCAACAGATGCTTAGTCTCTGAAAATCCGGGATATGGTTTTTATTATGTTTTTATTTATAGCAATCCTCTAAAATAATGCATCTTAATCCAGCCCATCAGAGTGTGAAATCCTGCGTCAGATATCTTTGCCGTGCGTCAGCACGCCTGCAGATATCTTCCTTGTCTTTCGCACGCTGCTGAACTGTCTTAAATGCATTATTTACGAGGATTGCTATAATTTTCATGCGTGCCTGCAATAGACTTCTTAATGGCAGAAAAACTCTCTGCGCTGATCGCATGCTCCATCTTACAGGCATCCTCGGCTGCAACCTTCGGGTCAACTCCGATAGAAGTCAGCCATCCGGTCAGAAAGGTATGTCTTTCATAAATCTTATCTGCAATTTCCTGCCCGGTTTCCGTCAGATTGATAAATCCGTTCTCATCAATCGTAATGTAATTACTGGCTTTCAGATTCTTCATTGCAACACTGACACTCGGTTTTGAAAAAGACAGTTCATGCGCAATGTCGATAGAGCGGACATTACCGTTTCTTTTTTGGATCATAAGGATCGCTTCGAGATAATCTTCTCCTGATTCATGTATCGCCATATTGATACCCTCCTTTTTTCTTTCCGATATTGCTACTGTGAACTGCTGTACGCAAACAGTACAGGCAGTTATGTTCTGTCAAAGAGTATCATATTTCTTTTTATGATTTTGATACCTGCCAGATAATAATATCCTGTTTTTTAAAACATTAAAGCAACACGTTAAACTATAATAACATGGATTATAACATAACTTTTTATTTCCGTAAAGAAATCTCCTCAAAACTATTGACAGAAGAGAAAATAATGCTATAATAAAATCAAACAAATGAACAAGTGCTCATATGTTAATATAAAAGAGATGAGCGGAAAGGGAAAATATTATGAAGAAAACTTATAAAATCGATGTAGACTGTGCAAATTGTGCTAATAAAATGGAGGAAGCTACCAGAAATACAGCCGGCGTTAAAGATGCAACAGTTAACTTCATGATGCTGAAGATGATCGTTGAATTCGAAGACGGACAGGATCCAAAAGCAGTTATGAAAGACGTATTAAAGAACTGCAAGAAGGTAGAAGACGACTGTGAGATTTATCTTTAATTCTGAGTTATCCGGAGAATGGACTGTTGCATAAAACGTATCCCGGCACTGAGCTTTTCGCCGGAAAGTTTTTTGCAGCGGTCCTGCTTTTATAAGAAGAGAGAGGTATTGATATGAACAAGAAGCAGAAGAAAATGCTGATCAGAATTATCATAGCAGCAGTGCTGATCGTGGTCTTTTCCTTACTGCCGGCAGAGGGATACCTGAGATTTGTTCTTTTTATGATCCCATATCTGGTCATCGGCTATGATATCCTGAAGAAAGCATTTAAGGGTATTTTAAATAAACAGGTGTTTGACGAGAACTTTCTGATGGCTGTAGCCACAGTAGGTGCAATTCTCCTTGGCGATTATTCCGAGGGTGTTGCAGTTATGCTTTTCTACCAGATTGGAGAACTTTTCCAGAGCTATGCAGTGGGAAAAGAGCAGACGAAACATCAGTGAACTGATGGATATCCGTCCTGATTATGCGAACATAGAGAAAGACGGAACACTGGAACAGGTTGATCCTGATGAAGTTGAGATCGGAACCATTATTGTTGTTCAGCCGGGTGAAAAAGTACCGATCGATGGAGTGATCACCGAGGGAACTTCTACATTAAATACAAGTGCACTGACAGGTGAGAGTCTTCCGCGTGATGCAAAAGCAGGCGATGAAGTGATCAGTGGCTGTATCAATATGACAGGTCTGCTGAAGATCCGTACAACTAAGGAATTCGGTGAATCTACAGTATCCAAGATTCTTGAACTGGTAGAGAATTCCAGCTCCAGAAAGTCAAAATCTGAAAACTTTATTTCCAAATTTGCGAAATACTATACACCTGCAGTATGTTACGGAGCCCTTGCTCTTGCATTTATCCCGCCGATCGTACTTCTTATTATGGGAAAACCTGCCATGTGGGGAGACTGGATCTACAGAGCCCTTACCTTCCTTGTAATCAGCTGTCCATGTGCGTTGGTTATCAGCATCCCGTTAAGTTTCTTCGCAGGAATCGGTGGAGCCAGCAATCAGGGCATTCTGGTCAAGGGTTCCAACTATCTGGAAACACTGGCTCAGACAAAATATGTTGTATTTGACAAAACAGGTACTATGACTCAGGGTGTCTTCGAAGTAAGTGGTATTCATCACAATGAAATGCCTGATGAGAAATTGTTAGAATATGCAGCACTTGCCGAGTGTTCTTCCTCCCATCCGATCAGCAAGAGCTTGCAGAAAGCATACGGAAAACCAATCGACAGAAATCGTGTTACTGATATTGAAGAAATCAGTGGTAATGGTGTGATTGCCAAAGTTGACGGCATATCTGTAGCTGCCGGTAATACCAAATTAATGAACAGACTTGGCATTGCTTATCAGGATTGCCATCATGTAGGAACTGTTGTGCATATGGCCATTGACGGCAAATATGCAGGACATATCCTGATATCCGATATCATCAAACCTCATGCAAAAGAGGCAATCGCTGAACTGAAGAAAGCCGGAATCAGCAAGACCGTTATGCTGACAGGCGACTCAAAACGTGTTGCAGATCAGGTTGCCGGGGAACTGGGAATTCAGGAAGTATACAGCGAACTTTTACCTGCTGACAAAGTTTCCAGGGTAGAAGAACTTCTTAATCAGAAGTCTGAAAAGGCTAAACTTGCGTTTGTAGGTGACGGTATCAATGATGCCCCTGTATTATCCAGAGCCGATATTGGTATTGCGATGGGAGCGCTTGGTTCAGATGCAGCAATCGAAGCAGCAGATATCGTTCTGATGGATGATGATCCTCTGAAGATTTCCAAAGCGATCAAAATTGCACGTAAATGTATCCGTATTGTATATGAAAATATTTATTTTGCAATCGGCATTAAAATTCTCTGCCTGATCCTTGGAGCTTTAGGTATTGCAAACATGTGGGTGGCCATTTTTGCAGATGTAGGTGTTATGATCCTGGCAGTATTAAACGCGATCCGTACATTATTTGTAAAGAATTTATAAGAAACAGGCAAATCAGCAGAAACCTTTTGTGATAAGCCGGAAAGGTAACAGGTAAGAAAATGGAAGTATGCAAAGAAGAATTATGTGAGAGTAATGAAATACATGAAGATCTGCTTAAAATTGTAGATGAAACCCTGCCGGAAGAAACAGAGCTTTATGATCTGGCCGAATTATTCAAGGTTTTCGGAGACTCTACCAGAATACGCATTTTGTTTGTTTTGTTTGAGGCAGAGGTATGTGTCTGCGATCTCGCTAAAGCATTGAATATGACTCAGTCTGCGATTTCTCATCAGCTTCGTATTCTGAAACAGAATAAACTGGTAAAGAGCCGCAGAGAGGGAAAATCTATTTTCTATTCTCTGGCAGATGATCATGTCCGCACGATCATCAACCAGGGACGGGAACATATAGAAGAAGATTGAAAAAAGCATCAGTTATCTGAAAGATTATAAATTCAGATAACTGATGCTTTTAAAGTTATAGATGAACTCTTTTCAAAATCTCGTTAGTAAGTCCGCCGATTACCACCCCGGCAGCAACACCTGCCACCAGAAGTGCCGGTGCGTATACAAACACACTTGCATTTTGTACGATCAGCATGGCAATGATCAACTGACCGATATTATGGGAAACACCTCCTGCAACGCTGACACCGATCAGACTGAAGGAGGTTTTTTTCAGCATAAACGTCATAACTGTCATACTAAGTGCAGCGCCTGCCAGGCTGTACAGGATACTGAACAGATTTCCGAACATAAATCCAATCACCAGAATGCGGACAACAGAAACCAGAGCAGCCTCCCTAAATGAATATTTCTTCAAAATAAAAAGTACTCCCAGATTGGCAAGTCCAAGTTTAATCCCCGGAATCCCCGCAAAAACCGGCACCAGTGATTCCACATATCCCAAAATAATCGCCACAGCTGAAAAAAGCCCAAGGCAGGCTGTTTTTTGCTTCATAAATCTATTTTCTCCTCTCAAAAAATCCAAAATGGAATTATCAGAATTCTTCAGACATTTTAACACAGAAAAAATATTCCCGCAACCACAAGTTAGATGTAACTAATACTGATTTTTACTGAAAGTATTTATTGAGAAAAAATGACGAATATCCC
>NZ_JBWJVQ010000213.1:0-13393 GCF_056339875.1 Blautia sp. ZXY-1-C6 | reverse complement strand
TATAATAGTAAATCAGTGCCCCGACAGTTTTGCCGGCGGCTATGCACAGGATTGTAAAAGAAAGACCTCTCTGGAATCTGCTTCTTCTGGCAAAGATAGGGAAAATATCTGCCATCTCTGCCAGGGCCATGATCCATCCACCAAGGAAAATCCCTGAAAAGAGCCCGTACAGAATCAGAAACGGGTGCCGAACCGGATATTCCAGTGAAAAAGAAAGAACAGGTTTCCAAGTTCGGTTCCCCAGAATGTGATGTCTTCGTACAGCAATATATGATCTGCTGTGTGGGTAATTCCTGCATATCTGGGAATAATAGAAAGGCCGATCATAAGACCGGTTAGTCCTCCGGCAATAATAAAACCGGAACATAGTCCTGTAAATCCGAGAAAAATCTGCTCTAACATAAGTGCCTCCGATCCTGCCGACAACAAAAGAAGTTTCCGGGTAACTGTCCGGCAGTCTGTTATTGTGAAGCACCGGACAGATATATCTGTGATATGTATTATGGCAGAAATATAAAAATATATACACTGTCATTCATTTGTTGCTGAGAACAGAGTGAACAGTAATTCTGGTAATATATCCGGCAGCAAAAGAATGTATGAATAACTGTACTTTTGGAGAGAGAGATAGTATAATGTTACTGTTCATACACCGCTATCCCGCGAGGTATTTTTGCATGAATGTGCCAAAATTCTGAGACATACAAGCCAAAATTCTATTGCCGCAGGCAATCTGGAATGAATTTTGGCTAAGTTACTGAGAACGGAGTGAACAGTAACAGTATAATGACTGTATTATCTGACGCTGCAGGAACTGATCGGAAAATTCGACAGAATGAAAACGTCAAAAGAAACATAATAAATCATAATAAATATAGAAAGATTGAGGAATGAAATCTGTGAATCAGAATATAATAGAGAAATTTAATGATCTGCTGGGAGAAGAGAAAGTGAGAGTGGATGAACCCATGAAACGTCATACCACATTTCGGATTGGCGGTCCGGCAGATTACTTTTTGCTTCCGTCTTCTGAGGAAGAACTGAGTGGGATTCTGAAGATATGCAAAAATGAAGAATTGCCATATTTTATTCTTGGAAATGGAAGTAATCTTCTGGTAAGCGATGAAGGATACAGGGGTGTCATTATTCAGCTTTACAGAAATTATGGTGATATTACAGTAAAAGGAAATGAAATCCATGCAACAGCAGGAGCTCTGCTGTCACAGATCGCGGTGGCAGCCAAAAATGCGTCGCTGACAGGATTTGAGTTCGCCGGAGGAATTCCCGGCACATTAGGCGGTGCAGTTGTCATGAATGCAGGTGCCTATGGCGGTGAAATGAAAGATGTGCTGAAAGAAGTAACTGTTATGACAGCTGCAGGAGAAATTCTCGTACTTCCGGCAGAGAAGCTGGAAATGGGATATCGCACAAGTCTTGTGAAAACAAAAGGATATCTGGTGTTGAGCGCAGTGATCGTTCTTGAACAGGGGAATCAGGAAGCCATAAAAGCAAGAATGAAAGAACTGACAGAACAGAGAGTAAGCAAACAGCCTCTTGAATTTCCAAGTGCGGGAAGCACATTCAAACGTCCTGAAGGGTATTTTGCCGGAAAGCTGATCATGGATGCAGGGCTGAGAGGATACCAGACAGGCGGTGCACAGGTTTCCGAGAAGCACTGTGGGTTTGTGATCAATAAAGATAATGCAACTGCAGCAGATGTGTGCAGACTGCTCAGAGATGTACAGGATAAAGTAAAAGAACAGTTTGGCGTAACTCTTGAACCGGAAGTGAAATTTCTTGGGAAATTTTGATCTGACTGAATCGAAAAAGTACTGTGAACAGAGTGCAAAGACCAAAGACCAATGAGCAACAGATGAAATTAAGAAGTGACGGGAGATAGAAAATGCGTTTTGTAATAGTTACAGGAGTATCGGGAGCAGGAAAAACATCTGCATTGAAAATGCTGGAGGATGCGAAGTATTTTTGTGTAGACAATCTGCCGATCCCTTTACTGGAGAAATTTGCATCACTGATGCCTGAGATACATGGAGAAGATGTGCAGAATGTTGCACTGGGGATCGATGCAAGAAGCGGGCGTTCTCTGGATGAGCTGGAGATTGTACTGGACAGAATGAAAAAGGCAGGGTATGATTTTGAAATCCTGTTTCTGGATGCGCAGGACAGTGTTCTGGTCAAACGTTATAAAGAAACCCGCAGAAGTCATCCTCTTGCAATGGGGGGAAGAGTGGATGATGGAATCCGGATGGAAAGAGAGAAGATGCGTTTTCTGAAAGAGCGTGCGGATTATATCATTGATACCAGCAATCTTCTGACAAGAGAACTGAAACAGGAGATCGACAGGATATTTGTAGATAATCAGGATTTCTGCAATATGATGATTTCTGTACTGTCATTTGGATTTAAATATGGAATACCGGCAGATGCGGATCTCGTGTTTGACGTGCGTTTCCTGCCGAATCCATACTATGTGGACGAACTCAGACCGCTGACAGGGCTGGATGACAGGGTTTTTAATTATGTAATGGATTGTGATATAGCCAGGACATTTGCGGATAAACTGGAAGATATGATCAATTTCCTTATTCCGAATTATGTGAAAGAGGGAAAGACAAATCTGGTGATCGCAATTGGATGTACAGGCGGCAAGCATCGTTCCGTCACGCTGGCAAGAGAACTTTATTCCAGATTGTCTGGAAATACAAAATACGGATTCAGGCTGGAACACAGAGATGCACAGAAAGACCGACTGGTCAGAAAACAGGAAGGATGATAAAGGAGAGATGTCTTTTTCAGGGATGGTGAAGGAAGAACTTTCCAGACAGATTGGATTGGCCAGACATTGCAAAATGGCAGAACTGGCTGCGATTTTATGTTCCTGTGGGAAAATGGAATGTTTTTCAGGGGACAGTAAACTGAAAATCCAGACGGAAAATGAAGCAGTTGCAAGAAAGTGCTTTACATTATTGCAAAAAACATTTAATATAGAAACAAAGATATTTGTACGTGAGAACAGTCACTTGAAACGGGTGAAGGTATATACAATAGAAATAACTGATCCCGAAGAAATCCAGGTAATTTTTCAGGCACTGCGGCTTGTCACGAACAGTATCGACCAGGGTACGCTTGTATTGTCGGATATGCTGGTGGTACAGCAGAATTGCTGCAAACGGGCGTTTATCAGGGGAGCTTTTTTAGCATCCGGTTCAATCAGTGATCCTGAGAAGGGGTATCATTTTGAGATTGTATGTTCTGATGCAAAAAGAGCAGAGCAGCTACAGACGATCATCCGCAGTTTTTCGGTAGATGCCAAAATCGTACAGCGTAAGAAATCACATGTGGTCTATGTGAAAGAAGGTGCGCAGATTGTTGACATGCTTGCTGTTATGGAAGCTAATGTGGCATTGATGGACCTGGAGAACATCCGCATACTGAAGGAAATGAGAAATTCAGTAAACAGAAAAGTAAACTGTGAAACTGCGAATATTAATAAAACCGTAAATGCAGCCGTCAAGCAGATGGAGGATATTAAGCTGGTCCGGCAGAAAATAGGATTTGAGCAGCTTAATGAAGGACTTGCACAGGTTGCTGAACTTCGGATGCAGTATCCGGAAGCTACACTAAAAGAATTAGGAATGATGTTAAGCCCGCAGGTGGGCAAATCGGGAGTCAATCACAGACTGAGAAAGCTGAGTGCAATGGCTGACGAACTGCGGGAGAAACAAGGAGGAGAATTATTATGATCAAAAAACCAATCACCATCAATTTATCCACAGGTCTGGAAGCGCGTCCGGTGGCACAGTTGGTACAGGTGGCTAGTCAGTTCAACAGTGAGATTTATGTAGAGATTGGAAAGAAGCGCGTGAATGCAAAGAGCATTATGGGTATGATGACGCTTGGGCTTGATGCAGGGGAAGAAATTACTTTATCTGCAAATGGTGAGGATGAGGAAGCTGCTATGGCAGGTATTGAGCAGTACTTAAGTAATCAGTGATCAAATAGTATTCAGGATAGAACACATCCGGAAGGGAAGACCGCTTTTCGGATGTGTTTTGTCGTGTATACGACAGCAATGTTACTGTTCACTTTGTTCACAGTAACGTAGCCAAAATTCATTCCAGATTGCCTACGGCAATGGAATTTTGGCTTGTATGTCTCGGGATTTTGGCATATTCATGCCAAAACACCTCGCGGGATAGTGGCGTGTGAACAGTAACACAGCAATCAATTGCATTGCCATAACAATAACATTAGATTGACCATAAAGATAAAACAGGGTATAATGAGCGAAAAGAGTAGAAATGAGGAGCGTAACAAATGTCAAAATTTCTGAAATTTATTGTACATTTTATAGTGATATGCACCATTGTCTGTGTTGTCGGGCTGGCAGTTCCGCCGTTTTTGGGAATTACGACAGAGATTATGGATGATTCCGGCAAAGAAACGAATCTGCCCATGGGATCGGTTACTTATGCAATTCCGGTAAAGATCAAAGAGGCAGCGGTTGGTGATTCTATTCTGTATCAGACTGATTCTAAAGCATACCGTTATATGATTACGGAAATGGATAAAAAGAATCATATTTTTAAGGTGATAGATTCCAGTGACAAAGATGCAGAACCTGTTGCCGTTGAGGTGAAGGATTACATACCGAAGGTTGTGATCACAGTAGGATATGCAGGATATCTCCTTCTTGCAACAGAAAGCATTGAGGGACTTATTATTCTCGGACTTGCCGTCCTTTTCCTGGTAATTCTGTATATAGTTGCGGAACTTCTGAAAAAAGAACCGCAGGATGATTATGATGAAACAGATACAGAACCCGGATATGTTAAGAGCAAGAAGGAACTTAAGAGAGAAGAGAAGGCAAGAGAGAAGCGTTATAAAGAAGAGGAACGCCAGATTAAGAAAGAGGAAAGGGCACGCAGGAAAGGAAAGGCTCCGGAACGAAAGAAAATTAAAACAGGCGGTTTTGTGGATGAAATCTATGAAGATGAGTTGGAACCTGTGAAGCCTGCGCAGCCGGAAACAATTCAGACTGCGACAAGCGAAGCTCATGAACTTCTCAGAAAAGAGATTGCAGCAGCTACGGCGGATGTACCGGTAAAGCAGGAAGAATCTGTACAGACGAAACCGGATGCAGGTGATATACATATGGAGCCTGTTTCCGGAAAGACAGAAGTGATCGTGCCTCAGGTAAAAGAGCAGCTGAAACAGATGATGAATGCTTCGGACAGAAAACCGGTAGAAGCAGAGGAAACAGAAGGAAACGCACAGGAAGAAATCAGGCGTATGGTAATTCCGACATGGTCGGCAGCACAGATTGCCGAGACAGCCAGAAGTCAGGGCGATGCGCCGGATATTGTGAGAGACGATGTTACAAAGGTTACATTATTTGATTATTCCGATATCATTGCGGATGAGAAACCGGTCTATCCGCAGAAACAGACTGCTGAAGAATAAAATAAGAGATTGAAAAAATATGACGATGAAAAGAACGTGTTTCTTCTTATATATAATATAGAAGGAACACGTTCTTTTTACTGCAGACAATCCGATCTCCATCATATCGTGAAGTCCTGCGTCAGCAGACCTGCAGATATCGGCCTTGTCGTTCACTATTCCGTAATGTTTCTATATAATAAAGCCACTAGTACAGCAAAAATTAAGTTTCTGCTATATTGACGCAGGATGATTTCTTCAGCTGCAAGGCGGAGGAATGAGGCGTAGCGGTGGCTACGGCGCTTGACGACAAGTTGATTCTTTTTTGTTTCGACATACAAGCCCAAATTCAATAAAAAATTGTACGGAATCAAGTACAAAAAAATATCAAAAAAAGTGAAAAAAACACTTGCATTTTTCTGAGAGGTCGTGTATACTCTCAATTGTTGTGACATTGATAGCAATGAAGCGCGAGGTTGCTGCCACAGAGATGGCAGGTTTTCCGTGGAGCGAATGTCAAGTTTGAAAACTGACGACAAGTCACTGTACAAGTTCAGAAGACCATCCAGGGATGGCGTGTGTGGTAAAAAATCGAAAGACACACACGGAGATGTGTACAGTCGCCGCTTGTCGTACTGCTTGAAAAGTACGAATAGGAGGAGACTTTTTTTATGGCAAATCAGGTAATGAGAATCACATTAAAGGCTTATGATCATCAGTTAGTAGATGCATCAGCAGCAAAAATCATCGAGACTGTTAAAAAGAACGGAGCAATGGTAAGCGGACCGGTTCCACTTCCAACTAAGAAAGAGGTTGTTACAATCTTAAGAGCCGTTCATAAATACAAAGATTCCAGAGAACAGTTCGAACAGAGAACTCATAAGAGACTGATCGATATCCTTACACCAACACAGAAGACAGTAGATGCTCTGTCAAGACTGGAAATGCCAGCAGGTGTTAACATCGATATCAAGATGAAGACTAAATAATTAGTCATCAACCCCAATTTGATAATGCTATAAGCATTAAGCTATTTACTATATGATTGCCGGTAATCGGTAATCCGCTATAAGGAGGAAGAAAGAATGAAGAAAGCTATTTTAGCTACTAAAGTCGGAATGACTCAGATCTTCAATGAAGACGGCCAGTTGATTCCGGTAACAGTTTTACAGGCTGGTCCTTGTGTCGTAACTCAGGTTAAGACAGAAGAGAACGATGGATACGAAGCAGTTCAGGTTGGATTCGGAGACATCAGAGAAAGCCTTGTTAACAAACCGGAAAAAGGACACTTTGACAAAGCTGGCGTTGCAGTAAAGAGATTCGTTAAAGAGTTCAGATTTGATAACGCTGCTGAATATACAGTAGGACAGGAAATTAAAGCTGATATCTTTGCAGACGGCGATCACATTGATGCAACAGCTGTTTCCAAAGGTAAAGGTTTCCAGGGTGCGATCAAGAGACATGGTCAGTCAAGAGGACCTATGGCTCACGGTTCTAAATATCACCGTCATGCAGGTTCCAATGGTGCTTGTTCTGATCCGAGCAAGGTATTCAAAGGAAAACACATGCCAGGTCATATGGGAAATGTTCAGGTTACTGTACAGAACCTTGAGATTGTACGCGTAGATACAGAAAATAACTTACTGTTAGTTAAAGGTGCTGTTCCAGGACCTAAGAAATCTTTGGTTACTATCAAAGAGACAGTAAAGTCCTTATAATAAGAAAGGAGGAGCACACAAATGGCAAACGTAACTGTTTATAATATGGAAGGCAACGAAGTTGGAACAATGGAACTGAATGATGCAGTATTCGGCGTAGAAGTCAATGAGCATCTTGTTCACCTTGCTGTTGTTCGTCAGCTTGCAAATAATCGCCAGGGTACTCAGAAAGCTAAAACACGTTCTGAAGTAAGCGGCGGCGGAAGAAAACCGTGGAGACAGAAAGGAACAGGTCATGCTAGACAGGGTTCCATCCGTGCACCACAGTGGACTGGCGGCGGTGTTGTATTCGCTCCGGTACCAAGAGATTATGAAGTAAAAATGAACAAGAAAGAAAGAAGAGCTGCTTTAAAATCTGCTCTGACTTCCAAAGTTCAGGACAATAAATTAGTAGTTGTTGATGCTCTTACATTAGCAGATGTTAAGACAAAGGAAATGCAGAAAGTTCTTACAAACCTGAAAGCTGAGAAAGCTCTGGTTATCACAGCAACAGATGACAAGAACGTAATCCTTTCCGCAAGAAACATCACTGATGTTCAGACTGCAACTCCAAGTACTATCAACGTATACGATGTTATGAACCACAACACCGTAATCGTAACCAAAGATGCTGTAGCATCCATCGAGGAGGTATATGCATAATGGCTGATATCAAGTACTATGACGTAATCAAGAAACCAGTGATTACAGAAAAATCTATGAATGCAATGGCTGAAAAGAAATACACTTTCTTAGTTCATCCGGAAGCAAATAAATCTCAGATCAAAGAAGCTGTAGAGAAAATGTTCGAAGGAACAAAAGTAAAGAGCGTTAACACCATGAATATGGATGGAAAGAAAAAACGCCGTGGTATGACAGTTGGAACAACTGCTAAAACCAAAAAAGCTATCGTAGCTCTGACAGAAGACAGCAAAGATATCGAAATCTTCGAAGGACTTTAATTAACAGATAGCGAGTGATAACATAGGTTATTGCGAATATGTGCACGAAAGCACGAGAACAAATTCGAAAGGAGAACAAAAATGGGAATCAAAAGTTATAACCCATATACACCGTCTAGAAGACATATGACTGGTTCCGATTTCTCAGAGATCACAAAATCTACACCAGAGAAATCTCTTACCGTGTCTTTAAAGAAAAACGCTGGACGTAACAACCAGGGTAAGATTACAGTTAGACACCGCGGAGGCGGAAGCAGAAGAAAATACAGAATCATCGACTTCAAGAGAAGAAAAGATGGAATCCCTGCAACAGTAGTTTCCATCGAGTATGATCCAAACAGAACAGCAAACATCGCTTTAATCTCTTACGTAGATGGCGAGAAAGCATATATCCTTGCACCGGAAGGCTTAAAAGTAGGTCAGAAAGTTATGAACGGAGCTGATGCAGAAGTTCGTGTTGGTAACTGCTTACCATTAGAGCTTATCCCGGTTGGTACTATGGTACACAACATTGAGCTTCATCCTGGAAAGGGCGGACAGATGGTTCGTTCTGCTGGAAACGGCGCTCAGTTAATGGCTAAAGAAGGCAAATACGCAACACTGCGTCTGCCATCTGGTGAAATGAGAATGGTTCCGATTGTATGCCGCGCATCTGTAGGCGTTGTCGGAAACGGAGATCACAACCTGATTAACATCGGTAAAGCCGGACGTAAACGTAACATGGGTATCAGACCTACTGTTCGTGGTTCCGTAATGAACCCGAATGACCATCCACATGGTGGTGGTGAAGGAAAGACCGGTATCGGTCGTCCAGGTCCATGTACTCCATGGGGAAAACCTGCTCTTGGTCTGAAGACAAGAAAGAAAAACAAACCGTCCAACAAGCTCATCGTAAGAAGACGCGATGGTAAAGCATTATCGAAATAATAAGGAGGATTAAGCATGTCTCGTTCACTGAAAAAAGGACCTTTTGCAGATGCCAGCTTACTTAAAAAAGTAGACGCATTAAACGCTGCAAATGACAAATCCGTTATCAAAACCTGGTCACGCCGTTCTACAATCTTCCCGTCCTTCGTAGGACACACAATCGCTGTCCATGACGGAAGAAAACACGTGCCGGTATATGTAACAGAAGATATGGTTGGCCACAAACTCGGTGAGTTCGTTGCAACCAGAACTTACAGAGGACACGGAAAAGACGAAAAGAAATCCGGTGTTCGCTAGTATTTGACTTTATATTCTGTCTGCTGCCCACAAGACAGCGGACAGGTTAACCTGATATTGAGAGAAAGAGGAAAGGAGGCACTTTAAAATGGCAAAGGGACATAGAAGCCAGATAAAAAGAGCCAGAAATGAGAGTAATAGAGAGACAAGACCGTCTGCAAAATTATCTTATGCAAGAATTTCTGTTCAGAAAGCCTGCTACGTGTTAGATGTAATCCGCGGTAAAGATGTGCAGACAGCACTTGGTATCTTAACATACAACCCAAGATACGCTTCCAGCGTTATCAAGAAACTTCTTGAGTCAGCAATTGCAAATGCTGAAAACAATAATGGAATGAATGCAGACAACCTCTACGTTGCAGCCTGCTATGCAGATAAAGGACCTACAATGAAGAGAATTCAGCCAAGAGCACAGGGTAGAGCTTACAGAATCGAGAAGAGAACAAGCCATATCACCATCGTGCTGGATGAAAGATAAGGAGGAAAAGCATGGGACAGAAAGTTAACCCACATGGCCTTAGAGTCGGTGTTATCAAGGATTGGGATTCAAGATGGTATGCTGATGCAGACTTCGCTGATTACCTGGTAGAAGACTACAACATCAGAACATTCCTTAAAAAGAAATTATACAGCGCAGGTGTTTCCAAGATCGAGATCGAGAGAGCATCTGACAGAGTTAAGATCATCATCTACACAGCTAAACCTGGTATCGTAATCGGTAAAGGCGGAGCTGAGATCGAAAAAGTTAAAGCTGAATTAAAGAAATTCACAGACAAGAAACTTATCGTAGATATCAAAGAAGTAAAGAGACCAGACAAAGATGCTCAGTTAGTAGCAGAGAATATCGCACTTCAGCTTGAGAACCGTATCTCTTTCAGACGTGCTATGAAATCTACAATGCAGAGAACAATGAAGGCCGGAGCTAAAGGTATCAAAACATCCGTATCCGGACGTCTTGGCGGTGCTGATATGGCTCGTACAGAGTTCTACAGCGAAGGAACTATCCCGCTTCAGACACTTCGTGCAGATATTGACTATGGATTCGCAGAAGCAGACACAACATACGGCAAAGTTGGCGTAAAAGCTTGGGTCTACAATGGCGAAGTACTTCCAACAAAAGGAACTAAGGAAGGGAGCGATAAATAATGTTAATGCCAAAAAGAGTAAAACGTCGTAAACAATTCCGTGGCTCCATGAGAGGAAAAGCCCTTAGAGGTAATAAGATCAATTATGGTGAATTCGGACTTGTTGCAACCGAACCGTGTTGGATCCGTTCCAACCAGATCGAAGCAGCCCGTGTTGCTATGACTCGTTATATCAAACGTGGTGGTCAGGTTTGGATCAAGATTTTCCCAGATAAACCAGTAACAGCGAAACCAGCAGAAACACGAATGGGTTCCGGAAAAGGTGCTCTCGAATACTGGGTAGCAGTTGTTAAGCCAGGACGTGTAATGTTCGAAATCGCAGGCGTTTCCGAGGAAATCGCTCGTGAAGCATTACGTCTTGCGATGCACAAGTTACCATGTAAATGTAAAATCGTTTCTCGTGCAGACTTAGAAGGCGGTGATAACAGTGAAAATTAATAAATTCGTGGAAGATTTAAAGGCAAAATCAGCTGCAGAATTAAATGAAGAATTAGTAGCTGCTAAAAAAGAACTTTTCAATCTGAGATTTCAGAATGCAACTAATCAATTAGAGAATACAAGCCGCATTAAAGAGGTTCGCAAGAACATTGCAAGAATCCAGACAGTAATTACTGAGCAGGCTAACGCTTCCAAATAATAGGAGGAAACTATCGTGGAAAGAAATCTGAGAAAAACCCGCGTGGGTAAGGTTGTCAGCAATAAGATGGACAAGACCATTGTAGTTGCTATTGAAGACCATGTAAAACATCCTCTTTACAAAAAGATCGTGAAGAGAACATATAAATTAAAAGCTCATGACGAAAACAATGAGTGCAATATCGGTGATACCGTAAAAGTTATGGAAACCAGACCGTTATCCAAGGATAAAAGATGGAGACTGGTTGAAATCGTAGAGAAAGTTAAATAAGGAGGAAACCAGTATGATCCAGCAGGAAACTAGACTGAAAGTTGCCGACAACACTGGTGCAAAAGAAATCCTTTGTATTCGTGTTATGGGCGGCTCTACAAGAAGATATGCAAGCATTGGCGATACAATCGTTGCTACTGTTAAAGATGCAACACCAGGCGGCGTTGTTAAAAAAGGTGACGTTGTAAAAGCTGTTGTAGTTAGAACTAAAAAAGGCGCTCGTCGTAAAGACGGATCTTACATCCGTTTCGATGAAAATGCTGCCGTAATCATTAAAGACGACTTAACTCCGAGAGGAACACGTATCTTTGGACCAGTTGCCAGAGAGCTTCGTGAAAAGAAATTCATGAAGATCGTTTCCTTAGCTCCGGAAGTATTATAGGAGGGTGCCTAATGTCAGCTATGAAAATTAAAAAAGGTGATACTGTAAAAGTTATCGCTGGTAAAGATAATGGCAAAGAGGGTAAAGTCCTTGCAGTTAACGCAAAAGACAATACCGTTGTTGTTGAGAATATCAACAAAGTTACAAAACACAGCAAACCATCTGCTGCAAATCAGCAGGGCGGAATCATTACAAAAGAAGCTCCACTGCACATCTCCAACGTTATGCTGGTTGTTGATGGACAGGCTACAAGAGTAGGATTCCAGATGGACGGCGACAAAAAAGTCCGCGTTGCTAAAAAGACCGGTAAGGTTATCGATTAATTAAGAGAGGAGGCATGACAAGTGAGTAGATTAAAAGAAATGTACAAAAATGAGATCATGGATGCCATGACCAAAAAATTTGGATACAAAAATGTTATGGAAGTGCCAAAACTCGACAAGATCGTAATCAATATGGGTGTTGGTGAAGCCAAAGAAAACGCTAAGCTTCTTGATGCTGCAATCGCAGATATGGAACTTATCACAGGACAGAAAGCAATCGCTACTAAAGCTAAAAAATCTGTCGCTAACTTTAAAATCAGAGAGGGTATGCCGATCGGTTGTAAAGTTACATTAAGAGGAGAAAAAATGTACGAGTTCGCTGATCGTCTGATCAACCTTGCACTTCCTCGTGTACGTGACTTCCGTGGTGTTAACCCGAACGCATTCGATGGTCGTGGAAACTACGCTCTGGGTATCAAAGAGCAGCTGATCTTCCCGGAAGTTGAATATGACAAAGTTGACAAAGTAAGAGGTATGGACATCATCTTCGTTACTACAGCTAAGACTGATGAAGAAGCTCGTGAATTACTGACATTATTCAATATGCCGTTTGCAAAATAATAGGAGGAACGATTCATGGCTAAAACAGCAATGAAAATCAAACAGCAGCGTAAACAGAAATTCTCCACAAGAGAATATACACGTTGCAATATTTGTGGACGTCCACATTCTGTTTTAAGAAAGTACGGAATCTGCAGAATCTGCTTCCGTGAATTAGCTTACAAGGGACAGATCCCGGGTGTTAAGAAGGCTTCCTGGTAGGAACCGGATTTAAATAAAATAAACGATCGGCTGATTTATCAGTCCGATCATATGTCCAAACGAGATTTATGATAAAACAGGTAACAATGTAAACAATTAATATATATGCACATGTAAAGTCTGAATAACAGGAGGAAACTAACATGACAATGAGCGATCCAATCGCAGATATGCTTACAAGAATCCGTAACGCAAACACTGCAAAACATGACACAGTAGATGTTCCGGCATCCAAAATGAAAACTGCAATTGCTAACATCCTTGTTGATGAAGGATATATTGCAAAATATGATTTAGTTGAAGATGGAGTTGTTAAAACTCTTCATATCACACTGAAATACGGTGAAGACAAAAACGAAAAAATCATCACTGGTTTAAAGAGAATTTCCAAACCTGGTCTTCGTATCTACGCAGGTAAGGATCAGCTTCCAAAAGTTCTTGGTGGACTTGGAATCGCAATTCTTTCTACAAACAAAGGTGTTATTACTGATAAAGAAGCTCGTAAACTTCAGGTTGGCGGCGAAGTATTAG
>NZ_JBWJVQ010000212.1:0-18360 GCF_056339875.1 Blautia sp. ZXY-1-C6 | reverse complement strand
GCAGTAGATGTCGGGTTGGTTGTAGGAATAACAGCAGCAATCAGACCGATCGGCTCAGCTATTTTCTTAATACCGTAAGCAGTATCTTCTTCAATCACACCGCAGGTTCTGGTATTCTTATATGCGTTGTATACATATTCGGCTGCGTAATGGTTCTTGATAACCTTATCTTCTACAATACCCATTCCTGTTTCTTCAACAGCATCTTTAGCAAGCGGGATACGTGCTTTGTCAGCAGCAGTAGCGGCAGCTTTAAAAATCTTATCTACCTGCTCCTGGGTAAATGTTGCGAAAATCTTCTGTGCCTCTTTCATGGCTGCAATCTTTGCAGTAAGGGCTTCAGGGGTGTCGATGATGGTTGGGATAGTGTTCTCTTTTTTTGCCATTTGGGAATCCTCCTGTTTGTGTTTTCGTTAAAAGTATTTACCGTGACCTGTTATGTTTTTATTATATAAATAAACTGATTATTTGGTCAACAGTAACATTAATATGAGCATAACGAAATATTATGGTGAAAATTGTGCATAATCACGTAAATAATGTGAATAAAATATCAATTGTCAGAATATATGAGAAAAATTTAACAATATATGTTCTGCTGGCAACTGAGAGAAAGTTAAAAAAATAACGTTAATAAATTAACAACCTCGATGATGCTATTATATGACTTTGTTAATCATTTGTCAATTACATAGCATATGAAAAAGTTAACAAATACTAACTTGAAATTTCGTGAAAATATAACAATATAATTTGTAGAAGGATTTATGTTTTTCCATATGTTTGCAGGAGATTAAGAGTTACTGTGAACGGAGTGAACAGTAATGATTAAGAAAAATTAAGCCCCGCAAAATCTGCGGGGCTTAATTTTTCTTAAGTTTCTATTTGTTTCAGGCTTTTCTGAAAGCTGCTCTCTTACGTTCTCTGGAATCCAGAAGTCTCTTACGGATACGGAGAGACTCTGGTGTAACCTCAAGAAGTTCATCCTGGTCGATGAAATCGATGGCCTGTTCCAGACTGAGAACTCTTGGTGGAGTTAATTTCAGTGCATCATCAGCGGAAGAAGAACGTGTGTTAGTCAAATGCTTTGTCTTGCATACGTTCAGCTCGATATCTTCGGCTTTACCATTCTGTCCGATAACCATACCGCTGTAAACCTTTGCACCAGGTCCGATAAACAGAGTACCACGCTCCTGAGCTGCGAACAGACCATAAGTAACAGCTTCGCCAGCTTCGAAAGCAATCAGAGATCCCTGTTTTCTGTACTGGAAATCTCCCTTGTAAGGAGCATATCCGTCAAACATAGTATTGATGATGCCGGTACCCTTGGTGGAAGTAAGGAACTCACCGCGGAATCCGATCAGTCCACGGGAAGGAATGTGGAATTCCAGACGGACAGTACCGTCACTGGCAGTACTCATACCCTGCAGCTCACCTTTACGTTCGCTCAGCTTCTGGATTACAGTACCGGAAAATTCTTCCGGAACATCTACATAAGCGATTTCCATAGGTTCAAGTTTCTTTCCACGTTCATCTGTTTTGTACAGAACCTCTGGTTTACTTACTGCGAATTCATAACCTTCACGTCTCATGTTCTCGATCAGGACAGACAGATGAAGTTCTCCACGTCCGGAAACCTTAAAGGCTTCTGTTGTTTCCGTATCTTCTACACGAAGACTGACATCTGTATTCAGCTCACGGTAGAGACGGTCACGAAGATGACGGGATGTGATGTATTTACCTTCCTGGCCTGCCAGCGGACTGTCATTTACGATGAAGTTCATGGCAATGGTAGGCTCGGAAATCTTCTGGAAAGGAATTGCTTCCGGGTTTTCTCCACCGCAGAGAGTATCACCGATATGGATGTCTGCAATACCGGAAATAGCAACGATGGAACCAATAGTAGCTTCCTTTACTTCAACCTTATTCAGACCGTCAAACTCATAGAGCTTGCTGATCTTAACTTTCTTACGTTTGTCCAGATCATGATGGTTTAACAGAGTCAGCTCCTGATTTACTGCAATTGTACCATTCTCAACTTTACCTACACCGATACGTCCAACATATTCGTTGTAGTCAATGGTACTGATCAGAACCTGAGTATCTGCATCAGGATCTCCCTCCGGAGCCGGGATATATTTCAGGATAGCGTCAAACAGCGGAGCCATATCCTTAGGAGTATCGTTTAAGTCGATCACAGCATGACCTGCTTTTGCAGAAGCATACAGGAACGGACAGTCAAGCTGCTCATCAGAAGCACCAAGATCCATAAGAAGTTCCAGAACTTCATCTACAACCTCGTCAGGACGAGCCTCCGGACGGTCGATCTTGTTGATACAAACGATTACATGGAGATCAAGTTCAAGGGCTTTCTTAAGAACGAATTTAGTCTGAGGCATAGCACCTTCGAAAGCATCAACGAGAAGAATAACACCGTCTACCATCTTAAGTACACGTTCTACCTCGCCACCGAAATCAGCATGTCCTGGTGTGTCGATGATGTTGATCTTTGTATCTTTGTAATGAATAGCTGTATTCTTGGATAAAATAGTGATGCCACGTTCACGTTCGATGTCATTGGAGTCCATGACACGTTCCTGAACTTCCTGGTTCTCACGGAATACACCGCTCTGTTTCAGAAGCTGGTCAACCAGAGTTGTTTTACCGTGGTCAACGTGTGCGATAATGGCTACGTTACGGACGTCTTCACGTTTTGTTCTCATAAAATGATTTTCCTTTCCTCTTTAAGCTTTGAATGGGTAACTGTTCGGCACGCTGGCTGAACAGTTACCGGGATTGTTAATATTCATGTGTTATCAGCAGGATTATTTTGCCGCAAAAGCATTTTTCAAACATGATTTAATCTTGCAGATGAATTTGTTCCTATTATTATGTGTTTTTTTCCTCAATAAGTTACCCGAATTTTCAGTTTACCACATTTTCGTCAGATTACAAGGTGTTAAAATAATTTTTTTTATTTTTGCAGATTCTGGTTCTAAATGAGAATGCCTGTACATAACCTTATAAAGAACAATACAAGGTACAGAGGAGCATATGCGGGATCGCTGAAAGAAGCAGAGGCGATTTACGGTCTGCACTGCAGGCAGGGATTCTGACACAGGTGCTCTACAGGGAAGGAGAACCACATTATGGCAGATAAAATTATTGAAAACAATCAGGTATCTATGATGGGCAAAATTGCAGCAGGCTTTACATTCAGTCATCAGGTCTTTGGAGAAGGCTTCTATATGACAGAACTGCTGGTCAAAAGGCTCAGTGATTCGGAAGACAGGATTCCGGTGATGGTTTCTGAACGGCTGGTGGATGTAACGCAGGATTATATCGGAGAATATGTGGAAATCCATGGACAGTTCCGCTCATATAACCGCCATGAGGAGAAGCATAACCGTCTCGTGCTTTCAGTATTCAGCAGAGAACTGAAGTTTGTGGAAGAAGAGGATGAAACAGTTCCGGTCAATCAGATTTTTCTGGACGGATATATCTGCAAGCCACCAGTATACCGTAAGACTCCTCTTGGAAGAGAAATTGCGGATGTGCTGTTGGCAGTAAATCGTCCGTATGGAAAATCAGATTACATACCATGCATCTGCTGGGGCAGAAATGCCCGCTATGCATCTGCGTTTGAAGTTGGCGGTCATGTCCTGATCTGGGGACGTATCCAGAGCAGAGAATATATGAAACGGATCGGGGAAAATGAAACAGAGAAGAGAGTTGCGTATGAAGTATCTGTAAGCAAGCTGGAATATATGGAATAAAATGTTACTGTTCACTCCGTTCTCAGTAACGTAGCCAAAATTCATTCCAGATTGCCTGCGGCAATGGAATTTTGGCTTGTATGACTCGGGATTTTGGCATATTTATGCCAAAACGCCTCGCGGGATAGTGGTGTATGAACAGTAACATAAAAATTACTGTCATGTGTCTGTTTACGCTGCAATCACCCTGGAATATATGATGATTGGTTACTGTAAACAGTAACACTTGCAATTCTTCATAAACTGCGGTAATATAAGCGTATTCAGATAACTATGGCAGCCTGCTGTTCCACGAAGCATTCCGGCGTGAATATGCCGGAAGCTCATCGCAGAAGTCGAAAACAGACTGCTGTTTATCATGTCTGTAATGACACAGAGAAGAAGGTACAATTTCAATAACGATAAGAGGAATTGTTTGTTATGGAAAAAGAATTTACAGAGGTTTACTGTGGCGGGGGAAAGGGAAAGACAACTCTGGCGATCGGTCAGTGTCTGAGAGCTTCCGCACAGGGTAAAAGCGTCATTATTATTCAGTTTCTGAAAGGAAGAGAGCGCAGGGAACTGGATTTTCTGGCGGAACTGGATAATCTGGATATTAAGATATTCCGTTTTGAGAAGCATGATGAAGGATATGAGGAACTGAATGAGCAGGAGAAGGCAGAGGAGAAAACCAATATTCTTAATGCTTTGAATTTTGCGCGCAAAGTGATCGCAACGCAGGAATGCGATTTTCTGCTCCTGGATGAGATTCTTGCACTTCCGGATTACGGGATCACCACTGCAGAGGCAATCGGTGATATCCTGAAGATGAAGGACGAGAGTATGCATATTCTGCTTACGGGACGGACGTTACCGGACAGCCTGCGTAAATATGCAGACAGCATAACTACACTGACAACAGAGATTGTATAAGGTGTATAAAACCTGATTATTGTTTATGAATGGACAGTAATCTGTATGGAAATTACAGAAGAATAAAGGAGGAAGGCAAATGGCAATTTTTAAAGGTGCAGGTGTTGCGATCGTAACCCCTATGTATGAAGATGGTAAGGTTAATTATGATAAACTGGAGGAACTTCTGGAGTATCAGATTGCAAACAGTACAGATGCGATCATTATCTGCGGAACAACAGGAGAATCATCAACGATGACGCATGGAGAGCATCTTAAGACAATTAAGTTTGCAATCGACAAGGTAAACAAACGTGTTCCGGTTATCGCAGGTACAGGTTCCAACTGTACGGAAACTGCAATTATGATGTCAAAGGAGGCTGCTTCTTACGGTGCAGATGCACTTCTTATAGTGACTCCATATTATAACAAGGCGACTCAGAAAGGACTGATCGCTCATTATACAGCTATTGCAGAGGCAGTTCCGGAAACACCGATCATTATGTACAATGTTCCGAGTCGTACAGGATGTAACATCCAGCCTGCAACAGCAGTAGCTCTGGCTAAAAATGTTAAGAATATTGTTGGTATCAAAGCAGCAAGCGGAGATCTTTCACAGATTGCAACCATGATGTCCATGGCTGATGGCTGCATTGAACTCTACTCCGGAAATGATGATCAGGTACTTCCGATTCTTTCACTTGGCGGACTTGGAGTAATTTCCGTACTTTCTAATGTAGCTCCTAAGGAAACACATGATATGGTTATGAAATTCCTTGAAGGAGATACAAAGGGTGCAGCAGAAATCCAGTTAAAGGCAATCCCGTTAATTCATGCACTGTTCAGTGAAGTAAACCCGATTCCGGTGAAAGCAGCTCTGAATCTGATGGGTAAAGAAGTGGGACCACTTCGTATGCCATTATCCGAGATGGAAGATGCAAACAAGGCAAAACTTGCAGAAGAATTGAAGAATTTCGGAATTAAACTTGCATAAATATAACCGCAGGATTGTTCGGAAAATCAACTTGCCGATATACTGGAATTGAGAGGAATAGACAAATGGTAAAGATTATTATGCATGGCTGTAACGGTCACATGGGTCAGGTAATCTCCGGACTTGTGGAGAAGGATCCGGATGCTGAGATTGTAGCAGGTATCGATGTGGCAGATCAGGGAAAGAACAGCTACCCTGTATATACAAATATGGAAGAATGTCAGGTAGAGGCAGATGCCCTTATCGACTTCTCTTCTGCAAAAGCAACAGATGCACTTCTTGCTTACTGTGAGAAACGCAAACTCCCGATTGTATTATGTACAACCGGTTTAAGCGAGGAGCAGCTCGCAAAGGTGGAAGAGACATCTGAGAATGTCGCAGTTCTGAAATCTGCAAATATGTCTCTTGGAATCAATACTCTGATGAAACTGCTTCAGGATGCGGCAAAGGTTCTGGCAACAGCAGGATTTGACATGGAGATTGTTGAGAAGCATCACAGACTGAAACTGGATGCACCAAGCGGCACAGCACTTGCACTGGCTGACAGTATTAATGAGGCAATGGATAACCAGTATCATTATATTTATGACCGCAGCCAGAGACGTGAGATGCGGGATGATAAGGAAATCGGTATCTCAGCAGTCCGCGGTGGAACAATCGTAGGAGAACACGAAGTGATCTTCGCAGGTCCGGATGAAGTGATTGAATTTAAGCATACTGCATATTCCAAAGCTGTATTTGGAAAGGGTGCTGTTGAAGCTGCGAAATTCCTTGCAGGCAAACCGGCAGGAAGATATGATATGAGCGATGTTATCAGTGCAAAATAATCAGGAATGCAGTAAAAATTGATAACTGGTAATTTTCAGTATCTTCATAGCAGTGAAATAAAATATATAAAAGGAAAGTGTATCTGATGTTTCAGAACACTTTCCTTTTTTGTAATATTGGCCTGTATGCTGCTATAATAATTCTGATCAATGATTATATGCGTAAGTCAGCAATGTTCTGGAATCCTGCCAGCGGGCAGAAGATGAATCTGCACCCAGGACAACGGAAATATAGGTGTTTCCCCTTGCGGAATAAGAAAGTCCGACAAAACAATAGCCTGCTTTGTTGGTATAGCCTGTTTTCATACCCTGAACTCCCGGAACATTGCCGAGCAGGGCGTTGGTGGTGCCGATAGAATAGCTTCTGCCGGTGTTGAGATTCGAGAAAGAATAATAGCCGGTGCTCACCAGTTTGCGGAACATAGGCTTTTTGATCGCATACTGGGCAATTTTTGCCAGGTCAGAAGCTGTCGTGTAATGGTTATACCCTGCATCCAGACCATTTGGGGTTGCGAAATGTGTATTCGTACATCTGATCTCTGCTGCTTTTTTATTCATTAATTTAACAAACTTTGCAGTGGAACCGCTGACGTGTTCGGCAATGGCAACTGCGGTGTCGTTGTGGGAGGGAAGCATCAGGGAATAAAGCAGATCTTTCAGATAAAATATTTCTCCTGCATTTGCATAAAGCTTGCTGGGTTCAATAGATGCTGCGTAAGGGGAGAACTTTACTTTTTCGTTTAATTTGCAGTTTTCAAGTGCAAGGATACAGGTCATAATCTTGGTTGTGCTAGCGTTGGCATGAGCAACATTTTCATTTTTGCCATAAATAATCTGACCGGTATCTGCATTCATGAGAAGTGCACAGTCAGAGGAAAGGGAATAATTTAATCCGGTGTGGGTGACAGTACCATTCTGGTTAAAGTAATAGTAAGTTCCCTTGATCTTGTGTTTTCCTGTAACTGCTTTTCCGTCTTTGCCAAAATAGTATTTCTTTCCGGATTTATCAGTGTACCATCCGGTAACCATGGCACCGTCTTTACCGACATAGTAATAATTTCTTTTATATTTGATAAGAGAATTCTTTATCAGATATCCCTGAGATCTGGTTCCGAAATAATAATTTTTGCCTTTGATCGTATGCCAGCTGCACCAGCGGTGTCCGAGTTTGTTAAAATAATAGGTCTTTTTGTCAATTTTCAGAAATACATTTTTGGCGATGGTTTTATCATCATAGCGGTAAATCCAGTAATTGCCGTCTTTTACAAATTTTCCCGATGCTGCGATATCAGGTTTCTGAAGTGTGGATGCATAGATAGTAGAAACACTGCAGGTAAACAGCAGGAAAAGTGCAGCCAGAAATATGAAAACAGAGCTGCGAAGTGAATGGTTCCTTTTTCTTTTCATGATAATCTCCTGTAAATATGAGTTATAGATATTCCGTAAAATACTGCAGTCAATCCATCTCATTAATGAGTGAAATCCTGCTATGGCAATGTGTTAGTGTGACGACAAGATTGTTTGAGAAATCAACTTGTCGGTACGCTAGATTGTGGGAGTATATATGTACGGAGTAATCTGTTTTGTATTATTTAAATCATAGCATGAAAAGTAAATTTTTTCCAGAATAGTATTGAGTTTTTGGTACATATTAAAAACATAATATAAAAACATGAAAAGACGGAGAGGTTCTGCTGCATGGACCGGCAGAATGCTTTCCGGGAACAGGAGATGAATATGGGAATAAAGGTAAAAAAGATTCTGACAGGTACAGCACTTATTATGTCACTGTGCATATTCACAGCATGTGGAAATGCAAATAAAGCAGCTGATGAGGCAGACACAAACGAAGAAAATATGACGGATAATAATGCAGCAAACGATGATAACATGGAAAATAACGCAGGAGAAAACAATACAAATGGAAATAGCACATCAGGAAACAATGCGGCAGATAACAATGTAAATAATGGTGGAACCGTCACAGACAATGGAACTGCCGCAGAGGATGAAGCTACAGAAAATGAGACAAAACAGAATAGCAATGCAGCAGATAATGCCAGAATTGATGAAAACAACAACGGTGACGGCACAGTATCCGGAGAATTGGGAAACAGCGTCAAAGATCTGGGCGAAGGGGTAGGTAATGCTGTAGAAGATGTGGGGGATGCTGTTGGTAATGCGGCAGAAGGAAGATAGACATCAGGAATAATTTATGGTATTATCGTGTTAAATTGGTAAAATTTAAATAG
Organism: Blautia sp. ZXY-1-C6; assembly: GCF_056339875.1. Taxonomy (NCBI): domain Bacteria; kingdom Bacillati; phylum Bacillota; class Clostridia; order Lachnospirales; family Lachnospiraceae; genus Blautia; species Blautia sp. ZXY-1-C6. The sequence goes on along the minus strand of NZ_JBWJVQ010000212.1, from coordinate 9,620 downwards.
TGTATTCCCGAAGTTTTTATTGCATTTGTTTTTGCATCTAACTATAGCAATCATTGTAAATAATGCATATTGATTCAGCTCATCAGAGCGTGACATCCGTTACTGTGAACGGAGTGAACAGTAACTGAAATCCTGCGTCAGCACGCCTGCAGATATCTTCCTTGTCTTTCGCACTCTGCTGAACTGTCTCAAATGCATTAATTTAAGAGGCTTGCTATAAGTACAAAAAGATTCTGAGAGTACATATAACGGATATGGAGGTACGAATTTTATGAAATTTCGCCCATGTATTGATATACATAATGGAAAAGTAAAACAGATTGTAGGTGGGAGCCTTACGGACGTACAGGATCAGGCAAGTGAGAATTTTGTATCTGAACAGGATGCATCTTTTTATGCAGAATTATATAAAAAGGCAGGGATAAAAGGAGGACATGTAATTCTGTTAAATGGTCATGACTCTCCATACTATGAATCAACAAAAGAACAGGCACTTCTTGCATTACATACTTATTCAGGAGGATTACAGATCGGCGGAGGAGTGAACCCGGAAAATGCAGGGGAATATCTTGATGCAGGTGCCAGTCATGTGATCGTTACATCCTATGTATTTAAAGATGGAAGGATTTCCTGGGAAAATCTGAACAGAATGAAAGAGACTGTGGGAAAAGAGAAACTGGTTCTTGACCTGAGCTGCCGCAGAAAAGATGGAAAATATTATATTGTGACAGACCGCTGGCAGAAATTTACAGATGTCACTGTGACACTGGATATTATGAAAGAACTGGGAAGTTACTGCGATGAGTTTCTGGTCCATGCAGTAGATGTGGAGGGAAAGGCACGGGGAGTTGAAACAGAACTTGCATCTCTGCTGGGTGAATATAAAGGAAATCCGGTTACTTACGCAGGGGGAGTTGGCTCCATGAAGGATATTGAGGACCTGCGGAAATATGGAAAAGACAGACTGGATGTCACAGTAGGCAGTGCATTGGATCTTTTTGGCGGAAATATTTCATTCTCAGAACTGATTAAACTTTAACTATAGTAATCTCAGGAATCACTGTGAAAATGTACAGAACAATTACAGAATTTTTGCTATTTCCCCATAATGACAAAGGAACTTTAAAGTTATTTCTGAAGTAAACAGAAAAAATGTGAAATTTTAATAAAATAGTGTTAAAATTCAAAAATATGTGTTATAATAGGTTCATCAAACAGCAAAGGGGATGGAAGCATGAAGTTTATCATCAGCGGAAAAAATATTACAGTTACAGAAGGTCTTAAGACAGCAGTCCAGGACAAGCTCAGTAAACTGGAAAGGTATTTCACTCCTGACACCGAAGTTGTAGTAACTTTAAGTGTTGAAAAAGAAAGACAGAAAATTGAAGTGACAATCCCTGTAAAAGGAAATATCATTCGTTCCGAACAGGTAAGCAATGACATGTATGTATCAATCGATCTGGTAGAGGAAGTCATTGAACGTCAGCTTCGCAAGTACAAAAATAAAATCGTAGACAAACAGCAGGCAGCAGCCAACTTCCAGAAAGCATATCTGGACAAGGACTACGATGAGGATGAAGAAGTTAAGATCATCCGTACCAAGAAATTCGGAATCAAACCAATGTATCCGGAAGATGCATGCGTACAGATGGAACTGCTCGGACATAATTTCTTTGTATTCTACAATGCAGAGACAGACCAGGTAAATGTAGTTTACAAACGTAAAGGCAATACTTACGGTCTGATCGAACCGGAATTCTAAATCTGCTTATAAGATCAAAAATATGAAACATAGACAGCCATAAAAAAGTTTTCATAAAGAAAAGCTTCCTTACAGAGAGACAAAATGCCCCCTGTAAGGGAGCTTTTTTGTCAGGAAAAATATATACCTTTAGCGCATAAGGAATGCTTTGACGCAGTGGCCTAAATATGTTAAAATATCAAAAGATATTATGAAATTTGTAACTGTTCAGCAGTTAAAAAATTACAAGTTGAAATTCATTCCGGATTGTCTGCGGCAATGGAATATTGACTTGTATATTCTGGTGGAACGTTCTGTTGGAATGGATTGCTGAAGAATAGTTACCGAAATTTTATAAATGAAGAAGTGTAAAAAGAAGGAAGGAGCACAAAAATCATGAGAAAAGCCGGAGTATTAATGCCAGTTTCCGCACTTCCGTCCCGTATTGGTGCCGGAGAACTTGGAGAATCTGCATTCCAATTTATCGAGTTATTAAAGGAGAATCATGTAAAGATATGGCAGATACTGCCACTGAATCCGGTTGGCTATGGTAATTCCCCATACCAGCCATATTCCTCCTGTGCAGGGGATGAGTTGTATATCAGTCTTGATGCGCTTGCAGAGGAAGGTCTGTTAAAGGAACATCCAAAGGAATTTCAGGAGAGAGCTACAAGAGTAGATTATGAGGCTGTCCGCCAGTACAGAGAGCCTTTCTTAAGAACTGCGTTTGATGTTTTTACAGAGAAAAAGGGACAGGAAGAAACAGCATATAAAGAATTTGCTTCACAGGAATGGGTATATGAGTATGGTGTGTTCCGCGCATTAAAGAAAGCAAATAACGGAGAATGCTGGAATGACTGGCCGGAAGAATATAGAACCTGGCCGGAGAACAGACAGAAGTTACCGGCAGAGGTGGAGACAGAGGCACAGTATCAGATGTTTCTTCAGTATATTTTCTACACACAGTGGATGAAGGTGAAGAAGGCTGCAAACGATGCCGGAATCCAGATTATGGGAGATGTTCCTTTCTATGTGGGACAGGATTCTGTAGACGTATGGGGTGGAAAAGATAACTTTCTTCTTGATACAGATGGACGTCCGATCTTCATCGCCGGAGTACCGCCTGATTATTTCAGTGCTACAGGGCAGAGATGGGGAAATCCGATCTATGACTGGGAGCATATGAAGGAACAGGATTACAGATTCTGGGTGGACAGAATCGGCTATAGCAACAAATTGTTTGATATTATAAGGATCGACCATTTCCGGGCATTTGATACATACTGGAAAATTCCGGCAGACTGCCCGACTGCTATTGACGGTGAATGGATCGAGGCACCGGGATATGAAGTCATTGATACACTTCAGAAAGAAATTCCGGGATTAGATCTGGTAGCAGAGGATCTGGGGCTGCTTCGTCCGGAGGTTCTGATGCTGAAAGATCATTATCATCTGAAGGGAATGAAGATTCTGATCTTCTCCATAGAAACAGGTGGAAAATATGCCCGAGATACCTTCCATGATGTGGAAAACATGATTTTTTACACAGGAACGCATGACAATGATACGATCATGCAGTGGTATGGAAATATGAGTGCCGCAGCCAGAAGAAAAATCCGCCGGATGTTAAAGAGGGCGGGAGCATCACAGGGCTCTGTCAAGGACAGATTCCTGCAGTATACCATGCAGAATCAGGCAGAATATGCGATCATTCCGTTGGCAGATATTCTTGGACTTGGAAAAGAGGGCCATATCAACACACCGGGAACCATTGGTTCTCCGAACTGGGAGTGGCATTTACCGGATTTTATACAGGCCAAAAAGGAACTGCAGAAATTTGGCAGACTGATCGTGGATACAAAGCGATAAATTTGTTACTGTTCACACACCACTATCCCGCGAGGTGTTTTGGTATGAATATGCCAAAATCCCGAGACATACAAGCCAAAATTCCATTGCCGCAGGCAATCTGGAATGAATTTTGGCTACGTTACTGTGAACGGAGTGAACAGTAACGTAAATTTTGGTGACTCCGTAATTTTCTTGGTTTGTTCATGAAAAATTCATTGTTTTCCATAACGGAAAGTGTTAGAATATACAAGTATTGTGTATTATAGTAAGCGTTTGTAATGTTCGCATGCTGCTGACATGTCTGCTGTGGACGGAGTGAACAGAGATTATTCCGCACAGTAGCAATTGTTATATGGCAGCAATGCTTGTATAAAAAAGAAATAAACAGGAGTAAAACCTAATATGAATATGTTTTCAAAAGTATTCGGGACCCGCAGCCAGCGAGAGGTTAAGCGTATCATGCCTCTGGTTGAGAAAATTGAGAGCCTGCGCCCGGACATGCAGAAGTTAAGCGACGAAGAACTCAGAGGAAAAACAAGAGAATTTAAGAAACGTCTTGAAGAGGGAGAGACACTGGATGATCTGCTTCCTGAGGCATTTGCGGTTGTACGTGAAGCTGGCAAGCGTGTTCTTGGAATGGAACATTTCCGTGTGCAGCTTATCGGTGGTATCATTCTCCATCAGGGACGTATCGCAGAGATGAGAACAGGTGAAGGTAAAACACTTGTCGCCACACTTCCGTCATATTTAAATGCACTGGAAGGCAAAGGTGTGCATGTCGTAACAGTCAACGATTACCTGGCTAAACGAGATGCGGAAGAAATGGGAAAGATCCATGAGTTTCTTGGCCTGACAGTCGGTGTTGTTTTAAATGATATGAAGCAGGATGAGCGTCGTGCTGCATACAACTGTGATGTTACCTATGTTACGAACAACGAACTCGGTTTCGATTATCTGCGTGACAACATGGTTATCTATAAAGAACAGCTGGTACAGAGAGATCTGCACTACTGTATCATCGATGAGGTCGACTCCATTCTCATCGACGAGGCACGTACCCCTCTGATCATTTCCGGACAGAGCGGTAAGTCAACCAAGTTATACGAGGCCTGCGATATCCTTGCTCAGCAGTTAGAGCGCGGTGAAGCCAGCCATGAGATGACCAAGATGGCAGCCATCATGGGTGAAGAAGTTATCGAGACAGGTGACTTCGTTGTAAATGAAAAAGATAAGATCGTAAACCTTACAGAGCAGGGCGTTCATAAGGTTGAGAAATTTTTCCATATTGAAAACCTGGCAGATCCGGAGAATCTGGAGATTCAGCATAATATTACACTTGCACTTCGTGCCCATAACCTGATGCATAAGGATCAGGATTATGTAGTTAAAGATGATGAAATCCTTATTGTTGATGAATTCACCGGACGTATCATGCCGGGACGCCGTTACTCAGATGGTCTTCATCAGGCAATCGAAGCGAAAGAGCATGTTAAGATCAAACGTGAGAGCAAGACTCTGGCAACCATCACTTTCCAGAACTTCTTTAATAAATATGATAAGAAGGGCGGTATGACCGGTACAGCTGTCACAGAGGAGAAAGAATTCCGTGATATCTATGCAATGGACGTTGTAGAGATCCCGACTAACAGACCGGTTATCCGAGTTGACCATGAAGATGCTGTTTATATGACAAAGAAAGAGAAATTCAACGCAGTTGTCAATGCTGTAGTGGAAGCTCATGCGAAACAGCAGCCTGTACTGGTCGGTACCATTACGATTGAAACTTCCGAGCTTCTCAGCCGTATGCTGAAGAGACAGGGAATCAAACATAATGTATTGAATGCCAAGTTCCATGAACTTGAGGCAGAGATTGTCTCACAGGCAGGTCAGGCAGGAGCAGTTACGATCGCCACTAACATGGCTGGTCGTGGTACAGATATCAAGCTGGATGATGTGGCAAGAAATGCAGGTGGTCTGATGATCATCGGTACAGAACGTCATGAGTCCAGACGTATTGATAATCAGCTTCGCGGACGTTCCGGACGTCAGGGAGATCCGGGTGAATCCCGTTTCTATATTTCCCTGGAAGATGACCTGATGCGTCTGTTCGGTTCTGAGAGACTGATGAAGATCTTTACATCTCTTGGTGTTGCAGAGAATGAACAGATTGAGCACAAGATGCTTTCCAATGCAATTGAGAAAGCTCAGGAGAAGATTGAGTTTAACAACTTTGGTATCCGTAAGAATCTTCTTGATTATGACCAGGTAAACAATGAACAGCGTGAGATCATCTACAAAGAACGTCGTCAGGTTCTCGACGGTGAGAATATGCGTGAAGCAATCTATAAGATGATCCAGGATACAGTGGATACTTATGTTGATATGTGTTTCTCTGATGATGTAGATTCTGAAGAGTGGGATCTGAATGAATTTAACGGTGTTCTTACTCCGATCATTCCGATCAGACCGCTTACAGCTGAGAGTGTAAAAGGCAAGAAACGCGATGAGATCAGACATGAACTGAAAGAAGAGGCAGTGAAGCTCTATGAAGAAAAAGAAGCAGAGTTCCCGGAACCGGAGCAGCTTCGTGAATTAGAGCGAGTTGTACTTCTGAAATGCATTGACAGCAAGTGGATGGATCACATTGATGATATGGAAATCCTTCGTCAGGGTATCGGACTTGCTGCTTATGGACAGAGAGATCCGGTTGTTGAATATAAAATGAGTGCATTTGATATGTTCAACGAAATGATCACATCCATTCAGGAAGATACTCTTCGTATGCTGTACCATGTACATGTAGAGCAGAAGATCGAGCGTGAACAGGTAGCTAAAGTTACCGGAACAAACAAGGATGACAGTGCCGGTCCTAAGAAACCGGTTCAGAGAAAAGAAATCAAAGTATATCCGAACGATCCCTGCCCATGTGGAAGCGGTAAGAAATACAAACAGTGCTGTGGACGTAAGAATAAGGCCTGACTCGTTTATCTCAGTTGAGAAGACTCCCATTTTGGTATATGGTGAGTTCATTACTACAGAGCGGGCAGTAATGATTTTGTAAACAGAACATTGTGAGCAGATCATGTCTGCTGCAAAATAAAAGGGCTGAATCATGAGGCCCTTTTATCGTGCGCAAAAACACGTTAGCGCGTTGAATTGGCAGATTGTGAATATCTGTCTGAACTGTTCAGTACATCCACAGCTATGTGATTATGATTGATGAACAGTCACATAACAATTCCATAAAGGGGGAAAAACAGTATGAAAAGAGAGTCTTTCGGCTCACGCCTTGGTTTTATCCTGGTGTCAGCAGGATGTGCCATTGGTATTGGAAACGTGTGGAAGTTTCCGTATATCTGTGGGGCATATGGAGGCGCGGCCTTTATCCTGATCTACTTATGTTTTCTGGTTATTCTCGGTATTCCGGTTCTGGTAGCAGAATTTGCGGTAGGACGGGGAAGCCACACAAGTGTTGCGAAATGTTTTGACAAACTGGCACCTGCAGGAAGCTGCTGGAAGCCATTGAAATTTATTGGTATTATTGGATGTTATATGCTGATGATGTTTTACACAACAGTAGGAGGATGGATGATCTACTATTGTGTGAAGAGTCTGCGGGGAGATTTCGTTGGAGCGACTCCGGAAGCAGTAACACAGTCTTTTTCCGATATGTTGGGAAATGCACCGACGATGATGTTATGGATGGTGATCATCTGTCTGATCGGATTTGCAGTCTGTTTCATGGGATTGCAGAATGGTATTGAAAAAATCTCCAAAGTAATGATGAGTGCACTGCTTATCATTATGGTGATCCTTGCGGTTCATTCAGTAATGATGGAAGGCGCGGGAGAAGGAATCAGCTTCTATCTGATTCCTGATTTTCAGAAGATTAAGGAAGCAGGAGTTGGTAATGTAGTATTTGCGGCATTGAGTCAGTCATTCTTTACATTATCCATTGGTATTGGTGCCATGCTGATCTTCGGAAGTTATCTGGACAAATCCAGAAGCCTTACCGGAGAGGCGGTAAGCATCACCGTACTCGATACTTTTGTTGCGCTGACAGCAGGATTTATCATTATTCCGGCGTGCTTCTCCTATGGAATCCAGCCGGATGCAGGTCCAAGCCTTATCTTTATCACTCTGCCCAATATTTTTGCAAAGATGAGCGGAGGGGCTTTGTGGGGAAGTCTGTTCTTCCTGTTTCTGACATTTGCTGCGGTTTCAACGATCATTGCTGTATTTGAGAACCTGATCGTGTTTAATATGGAACTGTTTGGCTGGAACCGTAAAAAGAGTGTTGTTGTCTGCGCAGTTCTTGTTGTGATCTTAAGCATTCCATGTGTGCTTGGATTCAATGTACTTTCCGGATTCCAGCCATTCGGAGATGGAAGCAACATCATGGATCTGGAAGACTTTATTGTTTCTAATAACCTTCTTCCTCTTGGAAGTCTTGGTTACCTTCTGTTTTGTACCAGAAAGAACGGATGGGGATGGGACAATTTTATTGCAGAGGTGAATGCCGGTACAGGCATGAAATTCCCGAAATGTCTGAAAAATTATGTTGCCTATGGAATTCCGGCGATTATCATTGTGATCTATCTGAAAGGTTACTATGATAAATTTGCAGGTCTGGGAACAGCAGCACTGGCCGGATGGATGATCGTGGCACTGGTACTGCTGGGATTCGTATTCTACTGTGCGACAGCGAAGAAGAAAGTGAAACAGTAGGCGGAGCGCGAATATCTGTCCGACCTGAGAACAATAAAAGATGTAATTATGTCTGGGAAGAAAGATTCTTTCAGACATGGTTACATCTTTTTTGTGTTATGGAATTGTTGTGTAAAGGTAGTGGATGCATTATTTTAGAGGATTGCTATAATGAGGCAGTTCTTCGCTGGGGTTGGTTTTGAACTGTTTACGGTATGCCCGGGAAAAAGTGCTGTATTCTGCGAACCCGCTTTCCTGTGCTGCTTTTGTCACAGGCATTCCATTTAGAGATCAGAGTACGTGCCATAAGAAGCCGCTTGTTTACAATATAATTATGAAGGGTATAGCCGGTTTCTTGTTTGAACTTCCGCATCAGATGGTACTTGCTTACATAATATCTGGCAGAAAGCGTTTCTACAGATAGATCTTCTTTCAGATTGTGGTTGATATACTGAAGGATACTGGCAATCTGCGAGTCAAAGGTGTAGGATTTTTTATCAAAAATGTACTGCTTTTCCAGAAAGATACGGTTCAGATAAACCATAAACTGAAGAAAAAGTGACTGTGTCAGGATTTCTCTTCCATATTCATCGGATTTTGCAGAATTTTCCAGTTCAAACAGGATGTCTTTCATCTTTTCCTGAAGAGCAGAGTTCAGACGTACCAGATTATAGCTTCGGTCATTTGCTTTCTGGAAGCATTTCAGCAGTTCCTGCCAGGGAATATCGTTTTGGATCCAGAGAATAAAACGTTCATATGGAACAGATGGATCAATCTCCGGGCGGTGGATGGCATGGCGGTTTACCAGAAGAATGTCCCATGGTTTCAGTTGATAAGCTTTTCCTTCTATATGATAAGCAGCCTTGCCGGAGATGAAGATAACTACCTTGTGAAAATCATGATAATGGTAAGAGAATTCCTTTCTGGTCTGGTCTTTAAGATGAAAAAGTCGGAATTGTTCGTTCAGGTATCCTGTTTTTTCTGTCTGATAGAACTGTTCTGATAATAACATATCTGCCTCCGATATCTGCAATGATTATTTAATCGAATCAAGCAAGTCCTCTGTGGAGATTGTGAAAAGAAATAAGCAGTGGAAAGCAATAAGCGGAGGGAAAAGTTTGATTCATGGTATAATCATATCATTTAATGCGCAAATGTACAATTATTACTAAGAATGTAATAAATAGTAACGAATATATTTTATAATTTCTGAGAAAATATGCTACAAAGATATTGACATTATTACACGATAATAGTATCATGCAATTACAAAGTAATCGTAAAAACTTTGTAACTATTTCGAAATAGGGTAAAGAAATAG
>NZ_JBWJVQ010000211.1:0-13964 GCF_056339875.1 Blautia sp. ZXY-1-C6 | reverse complement strand
TTTTTACCTGTCCGTTTCCGCGGCAGATCAAAGATAAGGCATGTGCAATATCTTCGATACAGATCATATCCGGATCCGGATGTAATGGATCTATATGTCTGCCTGTGTATGTTGTAATACAATTGTTATTCATGATCTTTCACCTCGTTCTTTTATGTAACCGGAATTCTTGTAACAGCAAAGTGGATGGTCTTGTACGACCCCTGTCGGAAGACTTTATTATGTTATAGGTGTTATAAAAACATTGCGGAGAATTTTCGATAACATAAAACGGATACAATTAATCATAACTGTATCCGTTTTATATTGACTAACTGTTGATATTCTGAAGCAGTGAATTCATCTCCTGATACAGAAGTTCTTTCGTAGCAGCTCCCATTACAATTGAAACAAAAGTTTTTCCGTATGCATTCTGTGTAAGGATTGCAAGACAATTGCCGGCTACTTCTGTTGTTCCGGTTTTACCACCGAGAATTGTAACATCTTTTGGGGCTGTTGCCTCTCCGGTAAGATAATGGTCTGTTGCGGTAAGCGTGGTGCTTTTTTCAGTTCCGTCTGAGCCTGTATAGGTTACTGTATAAGACGGCAACTCTGTAATTTCTGTAAATTCAGGGTAGGTGAATGCTTCATTCAGCATCAGATAAATATCATATGGTGTTGTATAGTGATTTTCATCCTGCAGTCCATGTGGATTGGAAAAATGTGTTCCTGTACATCCAAGCTTTGCGGCATAATCATTCATCATCTGTACGAAGTTCTCTGTATTGCCTCCAACATATTCCGCAATGGCAGAAGCTGCATCATTGCCGGAATATACAAGCAGACAGTGGAGAAGCTGATCAAGGGTAACCTGATCGCCGGCCACAAATCCGCAGACCTGTGATCCATCCTCCAGTGTAACATTATCCTGAGTGATCGTGACAGTGTCATTCAAGTCTTCCACTTTGTAATGCAAGCATTGCTGTCATGATCTTGGTAATACTTGCAGGATACACCTTATCATAAATGCCGTTTGCATACAGTACTTTATGATTGCTCAGACTGAACAGTAGCCCTTTCTGTCCATCTTCCAGCTGGGCATTCTTAATACGATCAACATTTCCTTTGGGGGAAACGCATAATTTCTGGGCGAAAGATTCTGTTCTCATATTTTCCTTAGCTGCAAGGGCATTTGTGAAAACTTCAGAAGAATCAAAAGCCTGTTCAGGAGTACCAAAGATAATTTCCGCTTAATATATTCCATCCGTAAAAAACACCGCCGGCAGCTGCAAGAATCACAAATACACCAACCAGAATCCTGAATATATGTTTTAATCTCTGACGCTTTTTATGATATTTTGTACGTAGCAAAGCCTGATGCTCCTCTGTTTGTCTGGATGGCATCTGCGATTTCGGTAGTTTGACTGTCTGAAGCGGTCTGGAAGGTTTGTGTCTGTGCGGAGCTGTAGATTTGTATGGAACAGCAGATTTCTTTTCCGGTATTTTACCGGAAGATTTCTTTTTTGTTCTCATAAGTAATCCTCTCTTCTGTCAATTTCTTTTTGAATAATTTCTTTATTGTATGTGCTGCTCTGAAGTCCTACATTGAGTACAAGCCCCATACCAATATACAGACTTACCAGCGAAGTCAGTCCATAGCTTACAAAAGGAAGGGGAGTTCCCGTATTAGGCGCAAGACCTGTTGCAACACAGATATTAATGAAGCTCTGTAGTGCGATCAGGCCGCCGATTCCACAGCAAAGAACCTTTCCTGACAAATCTTTTGCCCGAAGACTCATCCGGATACATTCAAAGGCAATTGCCAAAAGTAGCAATACAATTATCACGCATCCAATAAATCCGTACTCTTCACCTGCAACAGCAAAAATAAAGTCTGTCTGATTCTCTGCCACGAAGTTTCCCTGATTTACAGAAGTTGTACTGTCATCACCGCTTAATTTCTTACCAACCAGTTCCCCTGAAGCAATTGCAGTTTTAGAGTTATTCTGCTGTTCAATATCATCCGAGTATTCTTCGTTTTCCGGATACAAAAAAGACATGATACGGCTTCTCTGGTAATCCTTGAGCAGTTTCTGATCCGGCTGGACAACAATTGATAAAAAAATAATGGTCAATGGAACAGCAATAAGCAGTGCTCCTCCGATGATCTTATAGCTTAAACCTGCAATATAGATCATAATACAGAAAATTACTACAACAGTAATTGTATTTTTCAGGTCCGGCTGTTCCAGGATCAGGAACAGAGGTACTGCCAGTAACACGCCGGATAATGCCAGCGTTTTAAGTGTATTCAGTGTTTCCTCATGATCCATAAAAAATTTTGCAAAGAATACGATCAGGATAATCTTTGATAATTCTGTCGGCTGAAATCGGAAAGATCCGATACCGATCCATCTGGCAGCACCGTTGGCACTGTCACCCGCAATACGCACAACGATCAGCATGATAATATTAAATCCATACATGATCCACTGAAAGTTCATGATCCATGAGTAATCCAGCAAAGAAAGGATCAGCATGACAATAAGTCCAAGTATTACTCCGGCAAACTGCTTTGATCGCAGGTCCGATGCTGCTGTGCCTACCAGTGTAACTCCTATCAGGCTGATCGCCAGCAGGAAAATGATCAGTCTGAAATTGTAAAATCTTAATTTATATTGCTTTAACATAATTTATCTGTCCTTTTTAGTAACTGTGAAGATACCAAACGGTTATCCTTTTTGTTTAAAACAGGAGTATAGCGCATGGAGCATCAGTCCAGGTTCCTGCGTAATCTGGATTTTTACCTGTTCTTCATCAATAGTAAGGTATTTTTTTACGGTATGTATCATATCATTCCGCAACATTTTCATCATCTGTGGAGAGCAGTCGATACGTTCCGAGATCAGCAGAAGCTTCATGCGGTCTCTTGCATATCCGGCTGAACGCTTCTTTTCTTTAAAAAAAGCTTTCACACAGATTCCCCCTTATAAATACAGGCTACTTTTTGAAAAAACTACCTATTTTTCTTAATAACCCCTGCTTCCTGTTAATGTCTGCAAACGGAATCTCTTCACCTAAAAGGCGTTTACAGTATATTCATGTATCTTCTTCTGCCTGAGAAGATTTCCCGGAAAGAGGCTCCCCCTGATTTGTGGCAATCACAATCTGTTCATCATCCAGAATTGTTCCGATCAGATCAACAGCAAGGATATCCGTTACATCATCTACGGACATCATATCACCTCTTGCAATCATATCCGGCCGCAGGCGATTGATGATCAGGCTGATATCTCTGATCTCGTTGGCTTCCAGGAGTCCGATGATCCGATCTGCATCACGTATCGCAGAAACCTCCGGCGTGGTAACTACCAGGGCTTTATCAGCACCTGCGATCGCATTTTTAAATCCCTGTTCAATTCCTGCCGGACAGTCCAGAAGAATATAATCAAACTGTTCTCTCAGATCGTCGGTCAGTTTTATCATCTGTTCCGGAGACACAGCGGATTTGTCTTTTGTCTGCGCAGATGGCAGAAGACATAATTCCGGGATGTCCTTTATCCTTGATCAGAGCCTGTCGCAGACGGCAGCTTCCGTTAATGACATCCACCAGATTATAGACAATCCTGTTCTCCAGGCCCAGAACAACATCCAGATTCCGCAGACCGATATCTGTATCAACCACAACAACTTTTTTGCCCAGCATAGCCAGACCTGTTCCGATATTGGCGACAGTTGTGGTTTTTCCTACTCCGCCTTTGCCGGAAGTAATCACAATGACTTCACTCATAGTTACAATTTCCTCCCTGAAAAAATTTCCATTCTTCTGGTATTCTCCTGTATGGTAGTTTCAGTCATTCGAAGTGTCACTGGTATCACTTGCCGCAACACCGGTAAGAATAGACTTTTCATCAGTTAATTCAAAGATATATTTAAAAATATCATCAGCTGCAAGACACGCATTACCGGAAGTATATCCATTCTCAATACGCACTGCAATCGCATATTCAGGATCTGAAGCCGGGGCATATCCCACAAACATACCATGGTTTGGATGATAAACATTTACCTCGGCTGTACCGGTTTTACCTGCCACATCCATGCCAAGTCCGTCAAACTGTCTGTGAGTCTGTACTACCCGGTACATTCCGTCGTGAATATCATCCCACACATTCTGTGATACATCAACTGTATTAATGATATCCGGCTCATATTTTTTTAAAGTATTACCCTTGGAATCTGTCTGTCTGTCAAGTAAAGTCAGATCATAAACATTTCCACTGGTAGCGATCGCTGTTGCATAACGTGCCAGCTGACTGGTGGTATAAGCATTGGTACCCTGTCCGATATAAGACGGGACTGCGTAGGAATCTGACACATGAGGTGCGGATTCTGTGATCTCGATACCTGTTTTCTTATCCAGACCAATCTCTGAAGCATATTTTTGCAGTACACTCAGGCTTCGGTTTTCTGAAAAGTTTCCGTCTGCATCCTGACCAAGTTTAAAACCAACCATGTTGAAATAATAGTTACAGGACTGCTCAATCGCCTCCCTGATCTCGATCTCTCCATGTCCCTGTTTGTTCCAGCAGTTGATCGGAGGTGTTACAAGATCAAAGGAGCCGGTACAGTTAATGTATGTTCCGTCATCGATCACTCCTTCAGACATTCCGGCAATTGTAGACAGAATCTTAAATGTAGAACCCGGTGCTGCTGTCTGCTGGGTTGCTTTATTGAAAAACGGACTGGATTTATCTGTAGATAATTTCGCATAATAATCCGTATCCATGTTATTTACCAGACGGTTATTGTCATATCCCGGGTAGGATACGCATGCAAGAACATCCCCTGTTTTGACATCTGTGATTACTGCAGAAGCAGAACATGGCTCCAGCGCAAGCTGTGCAGGTTCTATTTCGAGAGTATAAATTTTATTGATCATAAAGTCATAAGCTGTCATGGAGCCGGAGGCCAGTGCCTCGTAACTGCCATCATCTTTTGATAAAACTCCCTGTTCATACAGCACCAGACAGATCTCGCTTCCGGAAATGGTGTCCTCCTGAAGCATATACTTATATAGAAGTTTTGAGAAATTGGTGTCTTTTTTAAGATAATCGATCAGATAATCTGTAAGAGCCTGATATACTTCATCGGAATCCAGATAATCTCCTTCTGTAGAAAATTTGGAAATATCGATCCAGTTCTGACTTGCCGCATATGTCAGATAATCTTTCAGACTGATATCTTTATCGGTTGTCCATTTCTGATAAGTACTGTCAGAGGTATCAATGGCATTCTTTGAGATAACCCCCAGCGTATCTCTGAGAAGATCATCACAGATATAAGTAAGGTATTCCTGGATCTGATCATCTTCATCTTTTACGGCCGGTGGATTCTCAGCTGTCAGCCTGTTAGTTATTGTATCAAAAACCTGTTGCTGTTTCTGTTGAAATTTGGCATATAATTTTTTTTCTGTATCGGAAGCGTTGGCATCACTGAATTTATTGATATCGATGACACTGTTGGCAATCAGGGCATTATATACATCATAGATCGGTATTTTAATCTGTGCAGCATCATTTACACTGAAATCATAGGTTTTGGATGCTTCAATCTTGGATAAAAGGATTCCGGCAACTCTCTGTTTCAGGATCTGGTAGATAGCGGACTGCCAGCTGCTGTCTATGGTAAGATAGGTGTCATTACCTGCGACAGGTTCTACTCTAGTGCTGTCGTCAATCTTAAGTACTTTGCCAAGGTTATCGACAGTGACAGTTTCTTCACCGTCTGTTCCCTGAAGAGATGTTTCCATATATTTCTCAATTCCCGATTTACCGATGATCGCATCATTTGAATAATCAGGATTCTTCTGTCTCAGTTCTTCAAGCTCTTCTGAAGAAGCCTGTCCCGTATAACCAAGAATTGGTCCCATGCTTGCATCATCAATGTATTTGCGGACAGAATCCTCTACAATGTCAATTCCCTGAAGCTCCGGCTGATTTTCCCTGATTGCAGCTACAGATTTTTCGCTTATATTTGAAGCAATCGTAACGGCCATGTACTTCTTGAAACTGTTAGTGCTCAGTGCATAGCGGATTTTGGAAAGCTCAAGTATATCCTGCTTTGACAGGCTCTCCGGAAGTCCATGGGATGTCAGTTCTTCTTTGGTATAAGCATTATCGCCGTAAAGAACAATGGAAAATCCCTCTTTTCCGCTCATAAACTCGATCATCTGATCTGCAGTGGCATTTTTCTGTTTTTTTGTCAGGTTATCAATCAACGGTTCTCCGTAAATATCCGCACGAAAACGGTTCAGAGTAAATCCCTCATCAACATCAAAAGCATAATTCCCGCTCTCATCCAAAACAATATGGAAGCCGGTACTGATGGAATCCCCGTTGGACTCAAGGATTTTCAGGACTTTATAGGCAATCCCGTTCAGTGTAAGATTCTTTTCTCTGGTAGAATCATAAGTTCCATTATCCTCAAAGGTAACAGAATAAGCCAGCACATTTGTTGCCAGCTCCTCACCATTTCTGTCATAGATATTGCCACGCGTACTTTTGATCACACGTTTTTTTGTTGTTCTTGATTCAAATTTGCTGATATAAGCCTCTCCCTGGATGATCTGCAGTTCAAAAAGCTGACGGACCAGAGAGGCTGACATAAATACAAAAACCAGTACCAGTACTGTGGTACGTTTTATTCGTATCTTTTTAAAAAATCTTTTTATTTTAGTACCCAAATAGACTCACTTTCCTTCATTGATGGATTATTCATGAAATGATAATTAATATAATGAAATACCCGGTAAACAATCAGTGTAAGGATCACTGTATAAAAAATCTCCGGTAAAATAATCCGGTATAAATAGGTTCCGAGCCCCAGACGTCCCCTGAGCAGAAACTGCAATGCATAGACAGAAAGTCCGTACAGTAAATCCCCGATACCTGCAAGCATAACCGGAACCTTTATATCATCATCATAGCAGATCCTGTGGGCATATCCACTTAAAAAGCCAATATACATATAGATCAGAGCGTAGAAACCAAACACAGAGCCATAGAACATGTCTACCAGAAATCCACAGAAAAATCCTGTCCACAGTCCACTTTTTCTTCCGCGCATCAGCCCCATGGATATACACAGGATCAGGATCAGATTCGGCGTGATAGAACCGATGGATATCACATGAAGAAGAGTACACTGAAGAAGAAAACTGATCAGGATCATAAAAAATAACGCTATCTTACTCTTCATTTGCAGTCGCCTCCTGAGCTGCCTGAGCATTGTCATTAACAGAATCCTGTTTATTTACTGTAATGACAAGTACATTTTTCAGATGCTGGAAATCTACAGGTGTGACAATGGTACCTGTTTTGGTCAGATTGTTGCTGTTTTGTTCCACCTCACTGACGTATCCGATAAATAGTCCCTCTACATATTTCTCACTGATATTGGAGGTAACGATGCGTTCCCCCACTGTTACTTTATTATTCTGGTCATACAACTGGCTGAAGCTTAATTTACCCTCATCGATGAGTTCCAGATCTCCTTCCACCACACAGTTATCCTGTGTGCTGACAGTCATGGCACTGACATTGCTGCTGTCATCGATAATGGAACGTACAGTCGCCCAGTGAGTTCCGACCTCTGTCACGATCCCGACCAGACCTTTATCTGCAAGTACATTATTATCCACACGAATGCCGTCTGCAGATCCCCGGTTGATCATAAAGGTATCATACCAGTTGCCCGGATCTTTGGATATGATTTCTGCAGCAATCTTTGGATATTCGGTATACTGCTGGTCAAGATTATACATCTGCTGTAATCTTACATATTCTGTCTGATCCTGGATCAGTTTATTGTTCTGTTCTGTGAGACTGTCTATCTGTGCCTTTAAATTTTCGTTCTCACTGAGGATTTCTTCTTTATCACGCATACGGTCCTGCATTCCTTTCAGAACTGAACTGATCCGATTGATGCTGTTTTCAAATGGAACGATCAGTATCCCGGCGGCATCCTGCAGCGGTGCAGTGGTTACGCCGGATGAAAAAGTGGCAGCAATACAGCTGACGCAGAAAATCGACATAATGACCAGAAGATGTTTACTTTTTAATTTAATCCTAAAATGTACTTTCTTTTTCAGGTTTTTCATTGATGCACCCCTAAAAATTATAGTTTTCTCTGCGTAACCGGTACTGCCCATTCACGCAGTTCTTTATTTCTGATTATTTTCTCCAGACCTGTAACTGCCGAGGTTTCATAAAAATCTGACAGATTAAAGGTGAATCCTGTATAACTGGCAAGGTATTTATCAATATAAGGAAGTCTGGTACTGCCTCCGGTTATGTAAATCCCCTGTTTCGCAATATGGTAGGAAATCTGGGGAGGAATTCGCTCCAGAAATGTTTTCATCTCTGCCGCAATCTCATTCAGACAGTTCATGATACCGTCATTTACCACATAAGAAGAAATGATTTCTTCTCTTGGCAATCCGGAAATACAGTCAATTCCTACAACCTTACGTACTTCCTTTTTCGGATCACTGAGGCGTCCCATGACCATCTTAAGCCTCTTGGCAGTCCTTGTGCCAATCTGCAGATTATATCTTTTACGTATTTCACTGCAGACAGATTCATTCATCTGTCTGCCTCCCAGCGGTATTTTCCTGCTGATAATGATCTTTCCTCCGGTGATGATCGATACTTCTGTACTCTGTGCACCGATATTTACGATCATATTTCCTTCCGGATCTTCCAAATTGACACCCATGGCAATGGCATCTGCAATGGGTGCCTCTACCATAAATACGCGATTTTTCTTTAACCAGTGACCATTCGCCACATGAAAATATGCCCGTTTCTCAACCGCAGTCATATCCAGAGGAACAGTAAAATACATTGTTGCGCCAAATCCCAGGATATGATCGATCTTTCGGATCATACTGTAAAGAACAATCTCCTGAAGTTCCAGATTAGCGATCATGCCAAATGTCATTGGCGAAGTAACCGTAATATCTGTGGGGGATTTCTCAAACATATCGTATGCTTCATTTCCCATTGCAATGATCGTGTGTCCCTTGGACGCGATCATATTTTTCTCGATATAAGTTTTGTTTCTGAAAAAAGAATAGACTTTTACGGAACTGCTTCCCAAATCTATTCCATATGTTTTCTCAAATAGCATATTCTGCCCCTTTGTTGTTGCCTTATTCTGTACATGTATTCCATAATCCTTCTTCTCTGAAGCTGCAGTATCTCTGATCCCCGATCACAATATGATCCAGCAGATGTATTCCCAGCAGTTCCCCCGCCTGATAAATCCTGGCTGTGATCTGTAAGTCATCCGGACTTGGTGTAGGATCACCACTTGGATGATTGTGTATCAATATCAGACTGACTGCATGGCGGCGCAGGGCTTCCATGAAGATTTCCCTTGGTGTTACCAGCGAACCGGTTGCAGTTCCCCGGGTCAGTATCTTATCTCCCAGAAAATGTCCTTTCACATCTGACATCATACAGATCACCAGTTCCTGCTCTTCATGGCGGAGTTCTTCCATATAATAAGCTGCTATGGAGGAGGGATTGTTCATAACTATCTGCGGTCTGGCAGCAGCCTTGGCAATTCTTTTGGAAAGTTCTCCAATGCATTTTAACTGTACTGCTTTTACCTGTCCGATTCCATGAATCTTCATAAGATCCTGTACAGATACATGCATAAGCCCCATAAGGCCGGGATAGGAGGACGACTCCATAAATTTCAGGATCTCCTGTGCAAGTGCCAGTGAATTCTTTCCTGAAGTGCCGCTGCGCAGGATTACTGCCAGCAGTTCAGTGTCATTTAATGAACCCTCACCCTGCATAAAGCATTTCTCATACGGCCGCTGTTCCCTGGGAAGCTGCTTCATAATATTATTTGCATTATTCATAAGTCTGCCTGTGCTCTCTAAAGCCTCTGGGCAAATTGCAAATTATATTCTAGCATAAAAGAGGAGAGATGTACACTCTCCTCTCTGATTTTTATGTGAACTTTATAGTTACTGGGTTACTGTTCACACACCACTGTCCCGCGAGGTGTTTTGGCATGAATATGCCAAAATCCCGAGACATACAAGCCAAAATTCCATTGCCGCAGGCAATCTGGAATGAATTTTGGCTACGTTACTGTGAACGGAGTGAACAGTAACGTTACTGGATTACTGGTTATCGGTAATATCCCGCTTAAGAGATCAATTGTTTTTTATAGCCGCATATTTTCGGCATACAGTCTCAGCAACTTTGATTCCATCCATGGCAGCACTTGTGATTCCGCCTGCGTAACCTGCACCTTCGCCACATGGATAAATTCCTGCCATATTTGCTGTGAGCTTCTGATCACGTACGATTCTTACAGGAGAAGAAGTACGGCTTTCAATGCCACTGAGCAGTGCATCCTCTCTGTCAAATCCGGAAATTCGTTTTCCGAAGGCTCTGACACCTTCTTCAATAGAATCGCCTACTGCTTTTGGCAGAACAGAGCGTACATTTGTCAGTATATATTCTCCCTTCATACAGGGAGTAACCTCTCCTAATGCTTCACTTGCCTGATTTTTGCAAAAATCACCAAACAGCTGAACAGGAATTTTTCCTTCTCCGAGCTCCCATGCTTTTTTCTCCAGATCACGCTGAAATTCTACGCCGCCAAGAACTCCTTTATCCGGGAAATCTTCTGGTGTAACTGTGACGATCATGGCACTGTTTGCATTTCTGGAATCACGTGCCTGATAGCTCATTCCGTTCACTGCGAGACGACCGGGTTCAGAGGATGCATTTACAACATATCCGCCCGGACACATACAAAAAGAATAAACACCTCTGCCATTTGCACACTTATGGGTTACTTTATAGCTGGCTGCACCAAGTAATTCATTCTCAGGCTCTCCATAAAGATCCATATTGATCATTTCCTGAGGATGTTCAATACGCAGCCCCACTGCAAATGACTTTGGCTCCATATAAACACCACGTTTCTGTAACATTTCAAAAGTATCTCTTGCACTGTGTCCTGGTGCCAGTACACAGACTTGTGCAGGGATTCTCTTATCATTGTTGATCTCAATTTCTTTTAATGTATTGTTCTCAAAAATCAGATCTGTTACCTTGGAACGGAAGCAGAATTTTCCTCCCATTTCTTCGATTTCATGACGCATTTTTTCAACAATACCAACCAGTACATCCGTTCCCAGATGTGGCTTCTGCTGATAAATAATTTCTTCCGGTGCGCCGGCAGCTACGAAACGCTTCAGTACCTCATGATTACGTCCGTAAGGATCTTTTACCAGCGTGTTCAGCTTTCCGTCGGAAAAGGTGCCGGCGCCGCCCTCTCCGAACTGTACATTGGACTCAGAGTCAAGAACACCATTTTTCCAGAAATTCTCTACTGTTTTCTGACGTTTCTCAGCCTCTTCTCCGCGTTCAAGTATTATTGGACAATATCCGGCCTTCGCAAGATACCATCCGCAGAAAAGCCCTGCAGGACCACTTCCCACAATAACGGGAGAATGTAAAAGAGGTGTCTCACCCGGAGAGGGAAATTCATATGGTTTCTCTTTTGTTAACATAATGTTGTTATTGTTAACTTTTTTGGCGAGTTTCTGTTCATCTCTGATCGTTACATCTACAGTATATACAAAGATTTTGTCATTTTTGTGTCTGCAGTCCAGAGATTGCTTTCTTATTTCGTAAGTAAAACTGTTTCCGGGATTTTTTAATGTTTTTGCAATCTTTTTTTCGAGCTGTGCCTTTGTATGTGTGATCGGAAGTTTCAGCTGTGAAATTCGAATCAATTTTTCTCCTCCTTTGCTGCATTTTTGCCGGCCACTGCGCCGCTGCTCCATGCCCATTGCAGATTATATCCGCCGCATGTACCGTCAATATCCAGAAGCTCCCCTGCAAAATACAGACCCCTACAGAGCTTTGACTCCATGGTTTGAGAATTTACCTGTGAGGTATCTACTCCCCCGGAGCAGACCTGTGCCTGTGAAAATGACATACCATCCTGCACTTCAAGAGGAAATTCCCTTATGGCAGAAACCAGTTGTTTTTGTGATATAAGGATTTTGATAAGCTTTTCCGGGAAAAGTCCCACCAGGAGTTCTTTTTCTTTTTTATAGGGACATGCCTTCTTTCGTGCATACAGAAGTTTCTTTAATTCTTCTTCTGACAGCTCCGGCATGAAATTAATGCGGAGCTCTGCTTTATGTCCTTCTCTGACTGCACGTACTGCATAAGTGCTGAGCTGAAACACTGGGATTCCGGAGATTCCGTATTCTGTAAGCTGCAGCTCGCCATGTTCAGATTTACAGAATTTCCCATCTGTAAAAAGAGAAATCTCTCCTTCTGTACGTACGCCTGCCCATGCCTTAAAAGAAGAACCTTTACACTTCAGGGCAGTAAGTGCCGGATAAACCGGGACAATGCGGTGATGAAAGCTCTCTGCCAGCATATATCCACTGCCGTCTGAACCTGAAACAGAAGATGCCCGGGATCCATTGGCAAGTATCAGTGCATCTGCATCATAGTGCCATCCTTTTGTCAGGATTTGGAAATTCTTTCCATTTGTCCCGGTTTTTATTTCTGTAACCTGTTCGTTTGTCTTTATTTTCACACCCAGACTGGCAGCCTCCATACACAGTACATCTACAACACTCTGCGCCTGATTGCTTCTCGGATAAAGATAGCCGTTCCTGTTTAAAGGATAGATTCCTATCTCTTTGAAAAACTCAATGGTATTCTGGACAGAAAACTCTCTGAGTGCATCTTCGACAAATTCCGGATGTTCGCCTCTGTATGCATCATCAGGTCTTGCAAGATTGGAAAAATTACATCTGCCGTTTCCTGTAGCACAGATTTTCTTTCCGGGTTTCTCGTTCTGTTCCAGAACAGTGACTGCTGCCCCGTTTCGGGCTGCCATGATCGCTGCCATCAGTCCACAGGCTCCTGCTCCTGTGATCACTACCTGTCTTTTTTTCATAAAGTTACAAGTCCTTTATCAACCATTTTCTGCAGGGACATCAGAACACCCAGTTTTGCATGTTCCCAGGTAAGTCCTCCCTGAAAATACACTGCATATGGAGGCTTCATCGGACCATCTGCAGAAAGTTCGATAGAAGAACCCTGCACAAAAGCACCTGCTGCCATGATAACCTGACTGTCATATCCGGGCATATCCCATGGCTCCGGATCCACATAACTGTCAACCGGAGCTGCTGCCTGAATACCCTTACAGAACGCGATCAGACCTTCCGGTGTGCCAAGGCTTACTGCCTGAATGATGTCCTGACGTGGCTCTGTGGAATCCGGGATTACCGGGAATCCAAGTTTCTCATAAATATTTGCCGCAAACACAGCTCCCTTTAACGCACCCTTGGTAACCATTGGTGCAAGGAAAAATCCCTGGAAGAAAGAACGGTTGACTCCCAGAGTTGCGCCTACCTCACTGCCAAGTCCGGGACAGGTCATTCTGTAAGAAGCATTCTCCACGCACTCCTTAGTACCTGCAATATAACCGCCGATAGGCGCAAGTCCGCCGCCCGGATTTTTGATCAGAGAACCAACAATCATATCAGCTCCCACATCACTTGGCTCAATGGTATCTACAAACTCACCGTAGCAGTTATCCACCATACAGATCACATCCGGTTTAATACTCTTTACAAAAGAAATCAGTTCTCCAATCTGCTTTACAGAGAAAGACGGACGTGTCTGGTATCCTTTGGAACGCTGGATCTCCACAAGACGTGTCTTTTCATTGATTGCTTTACGGATGCTGTTATAATCAAAGGTTCCGTCTTCTAACAGTTCCACCTGACGGTAACTTACTCCATATTCTGCGAGAGAACCTTTTGACGGGCGGATGCCGATCACCTCTTCCAGAGTATCGTAAGGCTTTCCGGCAGGTGCCAGAAGTTCATCACCCGGACGGAGATTACCGAATAAGGC
>NZ_JBWJVQ010000210.1:0-9679 GCF_056339875.1 Blautia sp. ZXY-1-C6 | reverse complement strand
GATCTGTACGTTCCATAAAAAGATCTGCTCTCCCGCTTCAAAATCAGCAGGTAAAAACTATTTATTCGAATTCTTTAAAGGAACTTAAAATCTCTCACCCAGTATCAGTCTACAGTACTGCATTTTTAAAATCACCAGTTTTAATCGGAATAATACATCCCAGAATTTACATTCCCATCCATTTAATTTCCGAACTGAATCCTGATGATATGCGTTTTATGCTGCTACACGAATTACAGCATTACCGTCACAAAGATACATTTATTGGCTTCCTCATGGTCATAAGTAATATACTCTACTGGTTTAACCCTTTTGTTTGGTACACTTTAAAAGAAATTCTCTGTGACCGTGAAATAGCCTGTGATTCTGCTGTATTGCAGATGATTTCTGCTGATGAATACCAAGCTTATGGAACTACACTGATTAATTTTGCAGAAAAAATATCCTCTTTTTCCTCTCCACTGGCAGTTGGAATGTCCGGAAATTTCAGGCAGATGAAACGACGTATTCTCAACATCGCCGTTTTTCAGAAGAAACTCTTTATCAAAAAATGAG
The DNA here is from genome assembly GCF_056339875.1 of Blautia sp. ZXY-1-C6. Lineage (NCBI taxonomy): Bacteria > Bacillati > Bacillota > Clostridia > Lachnospirales > Lachnospiraceae > Blautia > Blautia sp. ZXY-1-C6. Next base: position 9,124 of record NZ_JBWJVQ010000210.1, on the reverse strand, counting down.
AGCATTGATAATTTATCTGGTCATTAGTGCTGTTTTTATTGGATGTACACCCATTTTATTCGTTGATGCCTCTACTCAAAGCGTATATCATTTTAGTGATACAGACAAAAATATCTCCCTGTTAGATATATCCGAAACATTTGGAACATATGATGGATCATTTGTTTTGTATGACAATAATTTGGATTCCTGGAAAATATACGATCTTGAAGAAGCCACCAAACGTATTCCGCCAGAGTCTACCTACAAAATATACGATGCATTATTAGGGTTCGAATCCGGAATCATCACACCAGAACACTCTTCCATGACATGGAATGGTGATGCCTTTCCTTTTCCATCCTGGGAAGCTGATCAGGATTTAAACTCTGCTATGCAAAATTCCGTTAACTGGTATTTCCAGGCAATTGATTCGCAGCTCGGAATTAACAGAGTCCAGGAATTTTTGAATAAAATAGAATATGGAAACCAAACAACCAGTTCAAATCTGGATTTATACTGGTCCGATTTTTCATTAAAAATCTCGCCTTTAGAGCAAGTAACATTATTAAAAAAATTTAACACAAATGAATTCCATCTAAATTTCCAAAATGTATTTTCTGTTAAAAATGCTATAAAAATTGCCAGTACACCTAATGGTAATTTCTACGGAAAAACTGGAACCGGTCGTGTCAACGGACAGGATATCAACGGCTGGTTTATCGGATATGTAGAAACTTCCGATAACAGCTATTATTTTGCAACCAATATCCAAAGTGATTCTAATGCAACTGGCAAAAAAGCATTTGAAATCACTTCTGATATCTTAAAAAAATTACATATATGGAATTAACAAATATGAAAGGGCTGATAGTTGTTATCAGTTCTTTCTTTTTATTCTATATTGATATTTGGGAACTTCTTTCGTACCATTATTCAGAATTTTATTCCCCATATATTTAAAACTCTTATCATCGTTGAACTTAACAGTCAGCTCACTTGTAATAACGGCATCATTACATATAAATGTATCACATACAGCATCAACAACCAACACACTGTTTCCCTCTCCGCTATCTCTTATTTCAACGACCTCCGGTAAAGATGTTCCAAAATAAGTAGGGCTATAATTTAAACAGCCTAATCGTTCCCAGTCATAAGTTTGATGTTCCGAATCAAATACTGCCCATTTTTTAATTTGATCTGCTGTTATCGGCAAAAACTCCATTATCAGATTTTCAAACTCTTCTGCCGGAATTCCACTTGAGTTACCTGAAAACTCATATCTCTCCCCGTATTTCATTCGATATAAATATTCATATAAACCATTATAATCTAACCCTTCCATATCAGATCTATCCCAATCAGAACATAAAAGATTATTCCCCTGATATCCAAGCAAATACACACACCTCTTTGAAACTTCCCTGCATTCATCACTTAAAGGTTTAATTCTTATCATAGAACTGCCATCAACCGCTTCTGATACTTCCGGATACTTTGGAACGCATAGCGTATAACCAAACCAGCCTTTTTCTGTATATTTCCATTCTTCTATCCTTGTATACGAAACATATACAATAGATGGATTGTCGTTCATACCCCAAACAGCTTTCGCAGCCAACAAATACATATCTGTCCCATCATAATTGAATTTGAGTCTTTCTATCCCACCATCCCTGTTAATCCTATATAAGACGATATCTCCTGTCAGATCCTGTTCTGCCCTGAAAAGAAATTCTTCCATTTTAGAATAATTAGCCATATTTGAATACGGTGCTGATGTAATAACGGGGACATTTTTTTCCTTTAATACTTCCTGCATTTCTTCCATTACTGTCTCAGAAACTACTATATTCGATGAAGTCCCTTTATCCGCCTTTTGATAAATGACTTTCATCTGATTCATAACATTCTTACAATCTTCAATAGCTTCTTCTTTCACGACTTCATCTACTGGCAAATCATATCCTCTTTCTTGTACAGCATAATTCGCAGTTTCCTGTGAAATATATTCTAAATCAGCCCCTTTACATTTTGTATTTCCTATGAAAAAGCATCCCGAAATAAATAAAACGCTCATCATCTTTTTCAGTTTTCTTTTTGTAATCATATCAATTATCTCCATAACATTCCTCCCACTTTTCGTCTGATAATCTTTCTGTATACCAGGTAACCTCTATTTCTGACCTTGATACATAATTGGATACATATTGAAATCTATCTTTATCTAACAGCCGAATGGTTACGCTATGACAAAACGCCTGATCTAATTCTTTTTGTGGCCATACCGCATTTACTTCCAGTGTTATTGTTCCATCTTGATTTTCTATGTAGGAAACAACTTCCGGATATGGAATATATGGTGTGGGAGCAAAATCATATACGATTCCTCTGGTTCGATACCGATATGTCTGTGTTTCCGTGTGAAATACCGTTCCTGTCTGCAGTATCTCTGCGCTTATATTAAAATATTTTTGAAATATCGCTTCAAATGATTCTTTTGGGATTTCATAAGTCTTTCCTTCCTTAAATTCATCAGTTTTTTCTTCCATTGAAAGTAAACGGTCAAAAACATCATAAAAATTTATTCCATCATAATTTTTTTCACTCCAATTAGAAGTAAACAATTTATTAAGTGTATATCCAAAAGGAAGTATATATTTTCGATTCAGCTCCCTGCATTTTTTATTTAACGGCACTACCCGAAAGGCCCGATATCCAGACGGTCCATCATATCCAGCCGGATGATATTCTTCCATAAAGAAATACCCATTTTCTGTATATTTCCATGAATTAGCTCTAAACTCATGATAATATGTTTCCTGCCAAGTATCCTCTTTCCATTTAAAAGAGCTTACTTCAACGTCTATTTTCCCCTGTTTGGTTTTCAGATCATACCGAATAAAATGATCTCCTGCTATAACTTGAAATATAGTAGTTTTTCCATTTTTCTCTTTTTCTGCTTTTTTCAAAAAATCATCTACTTTAATACTTTGAACCATATCCAGCTGATTGTAGGAATCAATTACTGCATATCCATATTTTCCAAAATAATCCATACTTTTTTGTATTGTACTCAGCTCATATAGTGCATTTTCTTTCGCAGCATTCTCATATATGCTCTGATAGTCTTCTGCCAGCATTTCACACTCTCTGTAAATTTTTTCTTTCGTATCTTCAATTGTCTTTTTCTGCTCTTTCTTTATGCCACATCCACTACAGACAGCAAGAAAAATAACTCCCCAAAATATTTTCCAAATTTTTTTCATATCATTTTCCTCTTACATTTGTAATATTTAAAGGTAAAAATTATTCATTACCGAGATATTCATCCAGTATCGCCTTATCCTTTTCCACCACATAACCGCTTCCTCCAATATCTTTCACATTCTCTACCATACTGATGAGCAAAATAGGATTCTCTGTATCTCTATCTGTAGTAAAAACTGTAAACCAGCCAATTTCTGTTCCAGATGTATCTTCTTTTGTAGCTTTCAGTTCCGCTGTTCCGGTTTTTCCTGCTAATCTAATGTCTTCCCGGCATGCTCCATAACCAGTTCCTTCCGGGTTATTCACTACACCCTCTAACCCCTCCATAACCTCCGAAACAATTTGTGGTGAAAAAACATCTTTTATCCAGATTTCACTGGAAGTGCTTCCACCATCCGCGTGAAGATATGGCTTTATCATATTTCCATCATTTAGAAAAGCCGTATAAATGCTTGCAAGATGCAAAGGATTTACCAGAATCTGTCCCTGTCCATACCCACTGTCAGCAAGCTGGATTTCTGTTTCTATCTTGTCCATATTAGAATATTGGGACTCTGACATTTTAATATCAAATGGAAGTTCCTGATTAAATCCTATTTGATTTAGAGACTGCATCAGTTGATCCGCACCAATTTTTAATGCTGCTTTTGCAAAATAAATATTATCTGAATAAATAAGCGCATTTTTCAAGATTACAGGTTCATAATCATGAAGTGTAGTCACTGTATAATCTCCCCACGAAGAATCTTTCTGCCACGCCAGACCCTCATTTCCAAAATCGTCATTTGCAGTAAATGCCCCCACTTTTAATCCAATTGCAGCAATTACAGGTTTAAAAGTTGAGCCTGGACACCATGTCTGGCGAAAGCGGTTGTATAAAGGCCTGTCTTCATTTTCATTTAATGCACTCCACTGGCTATTGTCCATTCCACGTACAAAATCATTATTATCATAAGATGGCGTACTTACCAACGCCAGTACTTCCCCTGTATAAGGATTCAAGGCTACAGAACATCCTCTGTCTTCTTTAAATTGTTCATAAAGAGTACTTTGAAGATCGCCATCAATCGTAGTGTGGATATCTTCTCCATCTTTTTTAGGCTCATATGCAATGACACTTTTTTTATTTCCATTTGCATCTACAATACAGATCTCACATCCATCTGTCCCTTTTAATTCTTTTTCATAAAGCGTTTCCAGTCCCGTCTTTCCAATCACACTGTTTGTACGATACCCTTCCCCTTTATGTTCCTGCAAATCCTCGGCTGTAACCGCCTGTACATACCCTACCAGATGAGAGGCAGCTTCTTTTAGATAATAAGTTCGTACTTTTACATCAGATAACATAATACCTGGAATCTTCAATAATGTGTCCTGCTTTTCTTTTTCTTCCAGAACAGTTTCATCCGGATTCACTGTCAGAAGATCGACCTCTTGTATTTTAGGAATTGTTGCTACTGGTACAAAAGAATCTGCTTTTACCCAATCGGCTTTTAACTTATCCTCAATTTCGTCTGCTCCAATTCCAAGATACTCTGCCAGTTTTTTTATTGTATCTTCCCTGTTCTCCATTCTGCCCGGAACAATTCCTACCGAAGATGCAGTTCCCTCTCCAGCCAGCTGACGACCATTTCTGTCTAAAATATTTCCTCTTTTTGCCTCTTCTAACGTTACCTGAACTTTATCCGTTGCAGATAACTCTGGAAAAATCAACTGATCCTGCCAGATTAAATGATATCCTGTCCAGTCATGTGAAAATACCGCATTGTTGGTAAATTCTACATTTCCTGCAGCAGTCTGCATATTTATTGTATAGGAAACTGCCGCATTTCCGTTTTCTTTTCTTTTTACTGTAATATCGGTTATGGACAGATCAGACATCTCAATGCCTTCATATATTTTAGAATTTCGTTCTATAAATTCTTCCTTACTGTTCATGCTGCTTTTTTTCTGATCCAGCATGGCATACATTTGCTCATATTCCCCTTTTTCAATATATTTCATATATTCCATTAGTCTTTTTTCAGGAACATTACGATTCATTATTGTTACAATACCGATTCCACCACCAATCAATATACCGCTAAATAAAACTATTTTTGTGATAGTCTTCGTGTGTTTTTTTCTTTTCTTTTTTCTCATATAGTTTTATTTCTCCTTTTTTCGTATTTTCTTAAATATTACACTTGTAATATTTAAACGTCAAGCTTTTTCTTAGGTTTATATATGTAAGATTTGGATAAAAAAGAAAGGGCATCTCAAAACCTTCTTTGATAAAGAACTTTACGACACCCTGAGGTAATGGTTTCTCCGGATGTTTCCCAAACGCTATAATCACTCTCCAGAAGAACCAAAAACGATTTTTAATTTTCTCTCAGAAAAAAAGAACTACTCTAAATCTGCTGATCTTTGAAATAACCCTGCTCGTTTCTTATAATCACAAACATATTCAGGCAACACATTCTTTGCTGGCAGATTATTATAGCGGAAAACGCAACAAATCCCTTTATTAACTTTTGTTCTATATAATTCCTGTACCAATCCTATTGTTTCATCATCTGAACAAAAGCTCTTCGGAATCTCCTACAATCCCTGATAATAACGCAAATCTGTTTACTATGTCCTCTCTGTCAGTATACAAGCCAGCTAATCTCTTTATTATAGTATCTAAATACTTCTTCCCAATTCCACTACTCAAAATTTCTTCAGTCACTGTTTCTGCAGATGTGTTTTTATATCAGCCAGAGTTTCCCTGGCTGAATTCTTCCAATATATACCTGTTAACACTTCTCAATGCTGACACTTTTTCCTTCGCTTCTCATCTTTCACCTGCTATACTGCACTCTGGCTTGAATTCATTCCCCCTCTTCCAGTTCCGATTTATAATCTTCCAAGTCCATAAGAAAAGTCTCATAGCCTTCATCACTCATGCAGAACAGCTTTCTTAGGGTATTGCAGACAAGCACGATCATATCCGCATCCCCTTTTAGAAATGGAATGATATGGTCGATTGCTTCCATTGTGTCATTTCTGTTTCCTTTATCAAACATTGCCGTTACTGAACATTCGTCTGTATCAAAGTTCATTGCCAGATTCATCATAATTCTACATCCCCCTTCTTATGTGCTTTGGATTTTTCTACTTCTTTATTTTCCTGCTCCTGTGCTTTTGCCCTTGCCTGAAACTCTTTCAACGACTGCAGTACAGATTTTTTCAGTTCTCCTTTCATTATACAAGAATGAGGCGGTAATCGCAAACACAATCCACAATACAAAATGATGTTCTTTTTTTCTGGATATTTCTGTGATATACTTATACGCGGTCGTATCAGACCGGAAAGGAAATATTATGTTACAAAAATTATATGTTTTTTTCAGGAAAGAAACCGTTTTGTCAATTGCAGTGATCCTGGCGCTTCTTTCTATGTTCTGGGTCAGACCGGATAAGGCTTATTTTACTTATATCGATTTCAGGACTCTCGGGCTCCTCTTCTGTTTGATGGCAATTGTAGCTGGTTTGAAGGCTGTTGGTGTTTTTGATATACTTGCCAAAAAATTGCTGATGGGAACATCGGGAACTGTGGGTGTGATCAGGCTGTTGGTACTCTTATGTTTCTTCCTGTCAATAGTGATCACCAATGATGTGGCATTGATTACTTTTGTTCCTCTTGCACTGATCATTGTGCATAAACTGCCAAAGGAACTGGGCAATTACTGGCTTCTTAAAATAGTAGCCATGCAGACAATCGCTGCTAATCTCGGAAGCATGCTCACACCAATCGGAAATCCGCAGAACCTTTATCTATATGCCAGAGCAGGGATGTCCGCGGCAGAATTAATAACCCTGATGCTTCCCTATTCCGCCACAGCACTTATCCTTCTTCTGATATGGATACAGGTAGCCGCTGCCAAAGCACCTCACGTATGCGGTTCCGAAAAAGATAAAACTCTTTTGGGATTCTCTGACAGAAAAGAACTTAACATGGAATACCTGGCCGCTTACCTGATCTTATTTACAATCTGCCTGCTCACTGTTGCACGTATCATTCCATACCAGATTCCTCTTGTATTGGTTCTTATATATATGCTGCTAAGAAACAGGGAAAATATAAGCAGGGTGGATTACTCCCTGCTTGCCACCTTTATCGCATTATTTATTTTTATCGGCAACCTTGGAAGGATTTCGCAATTCAGCAGTTTTCTGGAAAGAATCATGGCAGGAAGGGAAACACTTACTGCTGTTCTTGCCAGTCAGATTATGAGCAATGTTCCCGCTGCGCTTCTTTTATCCGGCTTTACAGATAATTACCGGGCTTTAATTGTCGGAACCAATATTGGAGGTCTCGGCACTCTGATTGCATCCATGGCAAGCCTGATAAGTTTCAAATATATTGCAAAAGAAAACAGGAATCTGAGAGGGAAGTATTTGGGAATATTCACAGCCTCCAATATTATATTCATGATATTCATGTTAATATTGTATTTTTTTCTTAGATAAAGGTTTTCCCGGAATTACAAAAGCTATAGCAATTCTTTCTTCGCAAAAAATTCTCCGCGGCACTCTCCCATCCTGGAAGAAAAGCCGCGGAGAAATAAATATATTTTCGGTGCCAATACAAAGATCATTAATCTTTACACCACTTTACAACTTTCAAATTGTCTTATAAATATAGTTTTTTCAACCTTCCTATTTTAGTTTTCTATATTCTTCATCACTTACCGGTTCAAGCCATTCATTGGAACTATTTTCGCCCGGAACTTCTATTGCCAGATGTGAAAACCATTCATCCGGTGCGGCGCCATGCCAGTGTTTCACTTCTGCCGGAATATTGATGCAGTCGCCTGGCTTCATTTCTACAGCATCTTTCCCTTCTTCCTGATAATATCCTCTTCCGGCAACACATACCAGGATCTGTCCTCCCCCACTTTTTGCATGATGGATATGCCAGTTATTTCTGCATCCTGGTTCAAATGTCACATTGAAAATTCCAACCTGAGATGTAGAGATTGGTGCAAGAAAACTTCTGCCAGAAAAATACTGTGCAAAGCCATCGTTTGGTTCACCAATTGGAAATACCATCTCTTTTGCATGCGCCCGCATCGCTTCCTCTTCGTATGGCAAATCTCCTTCGCCTGTTTCCCACACTTCCTTTGCAAGATTGAAAACAGCCCATGCTTTTGGCCATCCTGCATAGAATGCGGCATGTGTGATCACTGCAGCAATCTCTTTTTGTGTCACACCATGATTTTTTGCATTTTGAAGATGATATTTTAAAGAAGAATCCGTAATTCCAGAAGCCATCAGCGCAACCACTGTGATAATACTTCTTGTTTTTACGTCGATATCCTGGTTATTCCAGTTTTCGCCGAAAAGTACATCATCGTTAAAATGTGCAAATTCCGGTGCGAATTCACCAAGTGTATTTCTTCCTGCTGTCTGTACTATTTTTCCCATATTCTGTATACCTCCATAACGCTGTTGTTTATAAAGAGTTTACCCATTCACTGATTTCCTGTTTTGTTCCACAATTTAACAGTCTGCCTTCTGTAATAACTGCGTCTGGTGCAGATGACTGCAATTCTTTCACAGTGTTCCCAAATCCACTTCCTCCGGATGTTGCAAAAAGCACAATCTTTTTACCACTGAAATCGTAAGCTTCTAAAAATGTATTGATGATTGTCGGAGCCACATACCACCAGATTGGGAATCCCAGAAGGATCTCGTCATAAGAACTCATATCCATCTCTTTTTTCATAATCGCCGGTCTATATTTTTTATCACTCATTTCCACACTGCTTCTGGATTTTTTATTCATCCAGTCAAGATCAAGCTTTGTATATGGAACTTTCGGCTCAATCTCAAACAAATCCGC